>DASWWB010000494.1:0-16328 GCA_036406115.1 Herpetosiphonaceae bacterium | reverse complement strand
GTCGTTCTCCTCCACCCCCGCAGCCGCAGGGGAGGATACACGGCGATCCAGGCCGCCACCTCAGGGCAACAGATCGGCGACGGCCAGGCCAGGGGGAAGACCTGATCCTGCGCCGCCAGCACGGCGGTAAGATAGAGTCGGCCTCCGTTTCGGGGATCGTCCGGCGGGCGCTCCAACGCCAGCGGAACCATCCTGCCGGGTGTCTGTATAATAGGTAGTGCGCGCGATGCCAACGATCCGGCAGATCTCGTTGACACTATACTGAGGATCGCGTTTGAGCGCCAGGGCCGCCTTCCGCACGACCAGCACATCACCGGGCTGGCGGGCAGCGCCGCATGGAATCTGCTCCATGCCGAAGGAACACGCCGATACGGTGTTCGCTGAGGATCGCGGCATCGATCCCGCATCATCGATCCCGCATCCTGGGAGACACTGACGATGACCGTCCGGACACTGACGACCACCGACCATGGCCCCCTCGTTTTTGAGCAGCATGGGCGTGGTCCGCCACTGCTCCTGCTCCATGGGTTCAGCCATGATCGCACACTGTGGACCATCACGGGCTGGGTCGCTGCCCTTGCCCCGTGGTTTACCGTGTTCACCGTTGATCTGCGCGGCTGCGGGCAGAGCCTGGCACCCCGCACGCCAACCGCCTATACGCTCGACCAGCATATTGCCGACATCGAGGCCCTCGTGGAGACCGTCGGGGCTGCTGATATTCAGATCTTTGGCTGGTCGTTTGGGGGGACCCTCGGTCTGCACCTGCTGCGCCGCCTCCCGGCGGTCCGGCGCGCCGTCATCGCGGGGACCTTCGTGGGCCAGGTTTTTACGCCGGCGCGCCTTACGCCCGAAATCGCCCATCTGACTGAACTGCACGCCGCCCAAGCCGGCGGCGACCTGGACAGCCGGTCCCTGAGTCCTGGCTGGCGCGCGTTTCTGGCACGGACCCATCTTCCTACCTATCTTGCGCGCTTACGGGGATGTTTGAGCTGGCCTGCGCTCACGCCTGCGGATCTCACCAAGCCCGTCCTGCTCTACACCAGCACGGCAGATACCTATGTGTTCCCGCAGATCCAGGCCCAGGCGGCAGCCATCCAGGCCATGGGGGCGCGCGTTCATATTTTCCCAGGTTTGACCCATCGCGAACTCGTGACCGCCCGTGAGAGCGTCAGTCCACTGGTCGTGTCGTTCTTACGGGAGACCCCCTCGGGGCAAGAGGCGAACACCGTTGTCCCGCGGCATACCGCCACCGAATGACCAGCATTGGCACGATCGCCGGATCGCGAACGCGCGAACGGCGGTACCGCATCCTCTACATCGAGCCACACCTCCTGACAGCCATCCACTGATCCAGTACTATCTCATAGAACATATGTTCATTTTGTTGTATAATTGAAGTTGTATCTTGTATTTATGAACAATCAGGAGCTAGGCTGCTGGTGTTCAAAGGAGCTGTCTGCTGATGTCTCTCCCGCCAATCGTATCCCGTGACGAATGGATCGCCGCGCGCCGCGCCTTCCTGGCCCGCGAGAAGGCCTTCACCCGCCAGCGCGATGCCCTGAATGCCGAGCGACGCAGCTTGCCGATGGTCGAGATCACCGCCCCCTACGTGTTCGATGGCCCCAATGGCCCGGCAACCCTGCATGAGCTGTTTGATGGGCGCCGCCAGCTGATCGTCTACCATTTTATGTTCGGTCCCGACTGGGACGAAGGGTGCCCCGGATGCTCGTTCCTCGTCGATAACATCGGCCACCTCAGTCATCTCCACGCCCGCAACACGACGCTGGCGGTGGTCTCACGGGCACCGCTTGCCAAGCTCCAGGCCTATCAGCAGCGCATGGGATGGGCGGTGCCCTGGTATTCCTCGCTGGGGAGCGACTTCAACTATGACTTCCATGTCACGCTAGACCCCGCCGTGACGCCGGTGGAATACAACTACGATCCCCAGCCGGACGCGCCGGCGGACGCCCAGTGGCCCAGCGAAGTGCCGGGGACCAGTGTCTTCCTGCGCGATGGGGATCGCATTTTCCACACCTATAGCTCCTATGCCCGCGGCGGCGATATGCAGCTCGGGACCTACCATTGGCTCGATCTCACCGCCCTCGGCCGGCAGGAGGACTGGGAGCAGCCGGCCGGCCGGAGCGATGGCGGCGCGTTTGCATGGCTGCGGCGCCACGATCGCTACGACGACTGAGACCGCAGACACCGCAGCGGCCCGGCCGTCCTCCTCAGGACCGCCGAGCCGCTCGCGCAACCATCACCGACTGCTCGGATGGGTGGTGCCTCCTCCGTCACACGCGCCCGGGCACCAGGCATCGTCAACAAGGCGGTCGGCCTGGATCCGCGCCGACTACACCTTCCCGTCGCTCCACTAGCGAAGGAACAGCGCGCACCACGCGCAGCGTGGCTCCTACTCGCTGCTCGACATCCAAAGGCGCTGGAGCACCGCTGTCAGCCACGACGGGCGCGTGCGCGGTTCACTGCGACTCGACACCTCCAACAGCGGCAGATAGCGACGATGACGCGGCGCTGGCGGCGGCGTGCTGGGTGCGGGCGGCGTGGGCGTGGTCGTCGCCGTCACCGTTGCAGTGCTGGCGGGCATGTCCGTCGGCGGCACTGATTGCACGCTGTCTCCCGCTCGCCCCGCTCCGCTTCGCGCTGCTCTTCACGCGCCGTTCACGCTTTCGGCACGGCCGCCGGCTATCCTGCGCCCATCAGATTGTGCTGCAAAGGAGAACCCGCTGATGGCTTTGCCCTAGGCCTGGCCGCCCGCCGCCTGACGGACGCATCGCGCCCCTGCATTTCCGCGCTGTGATGATGAATACCATAAGGAGTCTGCTGTGAAGAAAGTGCTGATCTGCTGCCTGCTGCTGGCGCTGCTGCTGCCGCTAGGCGCGCCGCGCGCCACATTCGCCGCCACCGGCGACCTGCTGGCCTACGCCCCGCTCGAAGTGACCCAGGGCGTGCAAACCTACAAGCCCTCGGGCAATGTGCCGCTGGTCGCCGGCAAGCGCACCTTTGTCTTCTTCTACGCCCGCGTCCTGAAGGGCGCCGACGCCACCACGACCGCCGAGCTGAAGATCCAGCGCGGCTCCGAAACCATCACCGTGAAACCGCTGAACGCCGGCGGCAAGGTCACGCTCGCCCCGTATCTGCCCAACCGCGTGAGCGGCGACCGCCAGTTCCGCTTTGAAATCCCCAAACAATTCCTGCACGGCCAGGTCACGCTCACCGCCGTCCTCAACCCGCACAAAGCGCCGGCGGAGACCGATTATACGAACAACACTGGCCAGAAAACCGTCACCTTCGAGCAGGTGCCCGAGCTGTCGCTGATCATGTACGACGTGCAATACAAAGTCTTCGGCCATGGCAGCCGGATCTTCAAGCTGTCCGACATCGAGACCGACGGCGTGCGCGGCCAGCGCGGCCAGATGATCGACTGGCTGCGCAGCGCCTATCCGCTGCACAAAATCAACTGGATCCCTGGCTCCATCTACATGGGCAAAAAGCATAAGCAAAACGACGGCGACCTGGTCATGCTGTGCACCAGCGTCAATGTCGCCGCGCAGTGGGGCCTCAAGCATGGCGGCGTCTCGCCCGGCCCCAACGCCCGCGCCTACGGCATGGTCAGCCGGTCCGGCGGCTACATGCGCGGCTGCGCCAAGATCGGCTCGGATCTCGTCGCCTCCGGCCCCACCAATATTATCAACGGCGACTTCGCCACCAGCACCGGCGACGATTACGGCGGCCACGAGCTGGGCCACATCTTCGACCGCCGTCATCCCGAGGAGCGCCCGTGCGGCGAGGGCGTGATCCACTCCGGCTACTATCCCTACGCCGGCGCCACGCTGAGCCCGATCAGCGAAGCCTGGGTGAGCGCGGACCAGGCATGGGGTGACGCCGTGATCGGCGTGGATGTCAACAAAAACATGCAGAACCCCGATTTCTTCATCCACGACTACTACGATATGATGAGCTACTGCGACCCCAACCGCTGGGTCAGCGACTACTCGGCGAAAAAGCTCATGGACTATTTCCAGAGCCACTTCTCGTTCAGCAAAGCCGCCAAGGGCGCGGCGCCGGCCGTCGGCATGGTCCAGGACCGCCTGGCGGTGATGGGCGCGATCGACAACCAGACCGGCACGGTCGTGGTTGAGCCGGTCTACCGCACGCCCGAGCTGGGCGACGCCGACGGCCACCGGCCCGGCGACCATGCCATCGTGCTGCGCGACGACGCCGGCCGGGAGCTGCTGCGCTATCCGTTCACCCCGGCCGAGCCGGGCCACCTCGACGCCGCCGGCGCCCGCGAGCAGCGCGACGGCATCGATCCGGCCAGCGCGGCCGCCCGCATGACCGAGCCGCGAACCTTCGATGAGCACGTGCCCTGGGTCGCGGGCGCCAGCCGGATCGACATCGAGGGGCCGGGCGGCGCGCTGCTCCATCGCATCCAGCCCGGCGCCAGCGCCCCGAGCGTCACCCTGCTCTCGCCCAACGGCGGCACCCGCGTCTCGCCGACGCAGCAGGAGCTTGAGGTGCGCTGGGAGGCGCGCGACAGCGACGGCGATCCGCTGACCTATCGCGTCGAGTACAGCGCCGACGGCGGCCGCACCTGGACGCTCTACACGATGCACGGCGATGAGACCAGCCTGATGCTGCCCAAGAATCTGCTGGCGGCCAGCAGCACCGCCATGGTCCGCGTCTCGGCCAGCGACGGCGTCCACACCGCCATCGACACATCGGACAGCGTGTTCACCGTCCTCAACCACGCCCCGGAGATCAGCCTGGGCGCGGCGACGGCCGGCCTCGGCGGCGGCGCGGCTCCGGCGGCCTACGCCCAGGGCCAGACCTTCGCCGTCGAGGCCTACGCCTACGACATCGACCAGGGCAATCTTGACGACGCGATTGTCTGGACCTCCAGCCTGGATGGCCGGCTCGATACGGGCGCGCTGCTCGGCACTGCCAGCCTCAGCGTCGGCACCCACACTCTCACCGCCGAGGTCCGCGACGCTGCCGGCGCCAGCGCCCGAGCCCAGCTCCGGGTGACGATCGTCCCCGCGCTGGCCGATCTGCCGCCCGTGCCCGACCAGCTGTACGCCACGCCGTCGCACATCACGCTGGGCGTCAACGCCCGCAGCGCGCCGGTGACGATCAACAATCTCAACCCCGACCGCGCGCTCGACTGGCGGGCCAGCGCCGACCAGCCCTGGATCCGGCTCAGCGCCGCCAGCGGCCGAACCGGCGACAGCATCCAAGTCGCCTACGACCCCGATCTGCTGGGCGACGGGATCCATGAGGCGACCATCAGCCTCACCAGCCCCGAGCTGCCGGGCGTGATCGTCAGCATCCCAGTCACTGCCGACATCCTGTTCCCGGTGGCGCCCCAGCGCCCCGCCGATGTCCAACGCTAGCAGGCGCATGCGCAGCGCCCCCGACATTTCGTGTCGGGGGCGCTGCGCATGGAGACAACCGGCGCGCCGCAGGCTCTTCGCGCTGGGTGACGCTTCCGTCGCGGGTCTCGCACATGGGTTCGCGCTCCCGTACCGGCCCTATAGCGGTAGACCCAAGTTCCGTATCACCAGGCGCCACATGGCCAATGTGGTCGTTTCTAAGGCCCAGATCGCGGTGTCCAGCGTTTCTTATTGAGACCCAGCCATTTGGCCCTGCCAGGGGGGAATCTTCTGAAAGGGCCAGGGACGATACGCTTCGCCAGAAAACCTCAGTAGCCCGACCGCTCCGGCGGCAGCGTGCCGCCGACCCCATAACTCCACGTATCATGACGGCTGTCATAGAAATCATCAGCATACCATTCGTCGAGGGTGCGCTTGAGGGTCGGAGGCAGGGCGTCGCCGAGATACGGGGGCCGGATGCCAGCGGCGAACAGCGCCTGCATGACGTTCGTGGCAAACTGATACCCGTAGCCCCGGCGCAGGCGGGTCACCGCCGTATCGATGATCAAGAGAAAGGCGGCGAGCTCGCCCGCCGTCCCGGCCGCAATGCGCACCGCATAAAACTGCGCGGCCCACGGTTCCTCCAGCACCCGTGACCAGCGCGCACGGGGAATGCCCTGGCCGGTCAACCAGGGACCAAAGTCCGGGGCGGCCGCTAGCAGGGCCGCGATCATGGCGCGGCCCGCAGCCGATTCGTGCTGCTCGCTCATCCCTGCTCCTCCCTCGACACCATACCCTGCACCCATTCGACCACGCGCACCACATCAGCGGACCACAGCCGCAGCCGCAGCACCTGATCAGGCGGCGGTCGGCGGGGCCAGCCCCAGCACGCAGCGTTCGGCACCGCATCATCAGCCCAGAGGAGCACCATCGCGTGGTCATCGGCGAGCACGGCATAGAGTTCCCGCCAGCGGGCCGCGTGCGCCCCACTGTGGACCGTCTCATCGACCCATCCCGCCTGGAGCAGGCGCACATGCGCCAGCGGTGGGACCGTCCCCCCGGGCAGCCGCAGGCCCGTCTCGGTCAGGACGAGGTGCGGACCGGCGCGCTGTTGGACCGCACGGGCACTGCGCCGCTGCCCGGGCATGCTGCCAAAAAACCCCACCCCCCACAGCACACCCGCCAGGAGGATCAGGACCGCCCCGTCAAGGCGCGGGAGCACCACCCCCAGGAGGGCGACACACACTACTGCGAGTCCCCCGCTCAGCATGACGGCGAGGGTCCCGATCCAGACGCTCGTCCATTGGCGACGAAGCGGAACCGCGAGCGAGGGTTCGGCGGATGGTGGCATGGAACCTCCTTCCAAACATCGGTGGATCAGCCCGGGCCATGGGCGCCTGTCGGCATTGTCTCCGTCGCAGGACATTCGTCTTCCTCCACCGCCTCAGGGTGCGGGTGAGTCGGTCGCCTGGGCCGCCAACGGGGGCTGCGGGTGGAGCGTCCAGATCCCAGCGGCCAGTCGCCAGTAATCGGTCGCCTGCCATGGAGGAATGGGAGTCGGGGTCCCGAGGCAGAAGTCGCGTGGCCCGCCGGTGAGCCGCCACTGGGGCCCTGGATCACGCGGGTCATGCAGCCACGGGCGCTCACCGCGTGGCTCGGGCTGGTAGTGATAGGTGTAGTCGCCCACCAGATCGGTGCGCAGATGGACCCACACCTCATGCCACACCAGCTGCGCCAGCACCGCCTCAAACTTCGTCAACCAGATCGGCCACTCCCACTCGACGGCACTATAGGAGGCCCCAAAATGGATCACCTCGGTTCGGTAGGTGTCATTGACGGTCGTCCTCCCGGGACGGGCAAAAAGCGACCGGCCTACAAACGGACTTGCATCGTCCAGCGGCAATTGCGCGACCACCGCATGATTGTGAGCGGCATCCGTGGGGTTCCGGTAGGACCCCACAATGAGCCCATAGACAAATGATTCATGCCCCATGAGTGCTCCTGTCCCCATCATCGCAGCAGGGTCTCCCATCGTGTGCGATCGCTGTGCGGGATCGGGATCAGATGTTCCGCACTGGCAGCTTGGCCCCTGTCCGCATTGGATATGGCGTGCGGCCGCTATCCTATCTCAGGCTGCGGTGGCACCGGCGCGGTGGCATACCAATACAGGCCGTGGTTACCACTGATCACCAGACCCGCCCCGCCCGCAGCAATCGCGCCGCCCGTGAGTCGATCGTCCACGACCCAGTGCGTGCGCGGTTCCAGGCAGTCATCACGCAGTTCAACCCATCCGTCCCGCCCGACGGTCAGCACCAGCTGCCCATCCGCGCTGAACTGGCTGCGGACCGCCGCCAGCTCACCCGCCACCCCCTGGTCCGTGCCCAGCTGCGTATCCACCAGCATACTCATGGTCGCCCCGGTCACCACCATGCGCTGTCCCGTCGGATCAACCGCACAGGCCGTCAGATCGGTTCCCCACAGCGGATCCCTCCCGACCCACTGCACCGCCCCGGTGGTTGCCTGCCACACCCGCGCGGTCCCATCAGCCCCCACCGACCCGATGATCGCCCCGTCGGCACTGACCCCGCAATCCACGCCCGGCCCGTCATGGCCCGGCAAGCGGTGGCGCAAGGTCCCCGTCCGGCCATCCCACACCCACACGATCCCGGTCTCCCCCGTTGCAGCGATGAGCGCACCATCCGCGCTTACCGCGCACGCCAGCACCCAGTCCGTCGCGCCCGGCAGGCGGTGCCGACGACGAGCGGTTGCTCCATCCCAACACCACACCGCGCCGTCGGCCCCGCACGCCACCACCGTCGACCCGTCAGCGCTCATCGCGCAGCTCGTGATGCCGGGCGGCCCCGGTAGCTGCTGCGCTGCGGCGCGACCGCCGTTCCGCCACCAACGCAGCTCGGCCTCCCAGCCGGCGGCCACAATGGTCTGGCCGTCAGCGCTCAGCGCACACGCCGCTACCGGCCCAGTGGCGAGGAGGGCGGTGGGTGACGCGGTCGGCAGCGGGCTGCGCGGGGCGCTGGGCGGCGGCACCAGTCGGCGCCAGGCACGGTGGAACCAGCCACCCGCGCGCGATGGTTCCGGCGGCACCTCCGGGGGCAGCTGCGCCCACGGCGAGGGCTGGCCCGTGACCGCCAGCCAGCGGCGACTGGCGATGGTATTGCGATAGCGAAACGGGATCGCGGTGATCGGCAACGGCCTACCCGTCGCCCAATCCCAGGCAGCCACCGGACGCACCTTTGGACGGGCACCGGGTCCATGCGCAATCCACTCCGTAAGCGGGGCCGGTACATCCCCAAACGGATGCGCAACCGTGACCCCAATGCGGGCCAGCTGGGTCTCGTCCAAATCATCGGTGGCAGGCGTGTCCATCAGCGCTCCTCCGCTAGGGCCCCAGCTGCGCGATGTGCGCATGTTCGGGAGGGCTTAAGACCATCACGAACCCTGGTGCTGACCATGAATGGGAACCTGGCACGAATGATATGCCACCACGCTCCGCGAAGCTATCCTCTTGGAAACCCCTTCATGGATTGGATGATTGGCACTGCGGTCGCTCCGCAACGTCGCAGCAATCAGGCACCGCCTGGCGGCACCTAGCGCGCCACCTGGCTCAGATAGGTGCGCTGGGGCGGCGCCCACCGCAGCACCATGGTGTCCCAGCCCACCGCCCAGGCCTCATCCGGCGATGGGATCACCAGCGCTTGCGGGTAGCTGAACTCCGTGCGCGGAGTGGGGACCGGCCGCCACTCATGGCCGTCCCACCGCAGGATGATCGCAAAAAACTCGTAGTCGTAGCCGAGAATCCAGCCATCCGTAGCGCTCGCCAGCGCGATCGCCTGATATTCCATCATCAGCGGACAGGTCGCACACGGGACCTGCCTCCAAGTCTGGCCGTCCCAGTGCGCAATGCCCCGGGACCCGACAGCCCAGCCATCAGTGGGCGTCCGCAGCTGGATATCCTGGAGCGCGCCAATTGGGAGGGTTTGCACAACAGACCACTGCGCCCCATTCCAGCGCGCCACCTGCCCATTCGCCATCACGGCCCAGCCGTCGTCGGCCGACACCATCGCGATCGCGTTGGGGCGTGACGGGAGCCATCCGCCCCGCAGCCATGCCGTCCCATTCCAGCGCAGCAGCTGGCCATCGCCATCGGCAATCCAACCATCGGTCGGCGAGACCATCGCGATTGCCGTCAGATCGACCGCCTGAGGGCGCGGCCAGGCGCGCCAGGCACTGCCGTCCCAACGCAGGATCGTCGCGGCAGCGCCGACCGCCCAGCCGTCGGTGGGCGAGACCATCGCAATCTCCTGCAACAGCAGCTCAGGGCCGCCCGGCACGGCGACCGAGGTCCAGGTCGCGCCGTCCCAGTGGAGGGCCTTCCGCCAGCCGATGGCCCAGATATCATCCGGCGCCAGGGCTGAGAGGTCATTGAGGCGCATGCCGGTGGTGTAGCTCGGCTGGCTGCGGACGACCCAACCGGCGCTATCCCACTGCTGGATCACCCCCGCGCGCCCGACCGTCCACCCCTGGCCAGCCCTGGTCATCGCAATGGCAAACACATCATGGGGCGTCCCCGCCGCGACGGAACGCCACTGCTGGCCGTTCCAGCGCAACATCACGCTGTCGTTGCCGACGATCCAGCCATTGTCGGGGGCAAGCATGACAATGGACTGGAGGAGGCCACTCCGCTCACTCGGCACGTTGGTCCACGCCTGGCCGTCCCAGCGGAACAGGGCATGGTCACCAACCACCCAGGCATTGTCGGCGCTGAGGACCGCGACCTCGTACAGCCAGCCAGAGGTGACAATCGGCAGCGAGGCCCAGCGCTGTCCATCCCAGTGCAGCATGCCCCTGTAGGTTGCAATCCAGCCATCGGTGGGCGTGCGCATGGTAATGCCCGCCAGGCCGTAGCCCACGGGGCTGGGCACCTGGCTCCAGCCAGCGCCGTCCCAGTGGAGGATCGTCCCCGCGTCGCCCGTCACCCAGACATTATCGGGCGCCAGCGCCGCGACGCTGTTGAGGGTGACGGTTGTCGGCGTGGCGACGGGCACCCAGGCCGCGCCATTCCAGCGCAGCACGGTGCCAGCGGCGCCGACCGCCCAGCCGTCGGTCGGTGTGCGCATGGCAATATCGTACAAGAACTGGCGGGTCGGGGAGGGCGAATCGACCCAGGACACCCCGTCCCAGCGCGTAATTTTGCCATTGGCGCCGACGGCCCAGGCGGTGTCAGGGGCTAGGGCGGCAAGGGAGAAGAGACTGTTGTGGCAGGGATCGAAGGCCCGCGGCTCCCAGCACTGCCACCCCACATCGCCAGCAGGCCCCGGTGGCGCGTGTAGCTGGACCGCCGCAGCCAGGCCACTGGTGGCCTGGGGATGGGTGATGGCCGGGGTGGCAGCGGCGAAGCGCGGCACATGGGCGTGGGCCGCAGAGTCGGCCCCCGACGCGCGGTGGGTACCGAGCGGGGCGGCAGAGGCCGGCAGCATGCTCGCCCAGAGCAGGGGAAGAGCGGCCAGCCAGCCGAGCGCGCGCCTGCCCCATGGGGCAGGCCGGCGGGCAACGGATACGGCGTGCGACAGCAGCATGGATGATCTCCTTCTCACAGTGAACAGGGCAGACCTACTGGGATGATACGGCGGGGCGGCCGCAGGTTCAGCGCGTCGACCAAGGACCACCACACTTGAAACGGTCTGAGTTTGGTGGACACACCCGCTATCATGGGATTGATCTTGGAGGTGTGCGATCTCCAAATCAAAACACACATATGCGGCCGTCTTCAGGGTGGCGCAGGCAGCCCGCAGCGAATCCGGGCTGGCCGCTGGCCATGCGCACACCGCAGCCAGCCAGTCGGACGGCTGGATTAGCGCCCACTCGGCGTGAGCCATGGGATGATAATGATTGACGGCGGCCGGCTCTCGACCACGGGCAGATAGGTGCGGCCAGCCCAGCCACCGCCCACCAGGACCGCCGCATACTGCGGCTCATCGGCGTCGGCGCTGGCGAGCCGCAGCGTGGCGGAGTAGACACCCGCCGCCGGCGGCGTGAAGCGGATCGTCAGCGCCGATCGGCTCCCTGCCGGCACCGGGTCCGCCGGCTGGGCAACGATAGCGAAGGCGCCGGCAGGATCGCCGCTAAGCGTGGCCGGGGCGCCATCGCCCAGATCCAGCGGCGCGGCGCCCAGGTTGTGGACCCGAAAGGTCACGGTCAGCGGCAATCCCGGCGCGGTCCAGCCCAGCTGGGCGGGCCAGACCGGCGGCGCGGCGCCGTTCGGCAGCGGGTCGCCGGTGTCGGCGCGGGTCAGCGCCACCTCGGGCTCCGCGCCGGGAAGCGCAAAGGTGTAGACGGCGCCGGCATAGGGCGCGGGGATGGCCACCGGATTGCCATTGCTGATTCGCCCGCCGCTCCCCTCGTCGGCCATGCCGACCGCCAGCAGCGTGCCGTCAAGGGCGAGCGCGCTGCCAAACGTCCGCGTCCCGGCTGGCCGCGCGGCGGTCACCAGGGAGCGCATCTCCCAGCTGCCCGCCGCGCGAGTCCAGACATAGGCCGCGCCCGATGTCGGCGCGCAGCCCGGCTCCGGCAGTTCGTTCACCCAGCGCTCGCAGTGGAGGGAGCTGGCAGAGGCGACGAGGGTCGGCCCGTCAAGCGCCACGGCCCAGCCAAAGCCCGGGTGCTCGGTGGTGATCGGCTGCGTCAAGCGGGCGTGTTGGCCCCACGTGGCACCGGTGCGATCGAAGAGGTACACCGCGCCGGCATAGGGCTGCGGCGCCGCCTCTGACGGGGCGCTCACCGCCAGCACGTCGCCGTCGAGCGCCAGCCGCCCGCCAAACCCCTGCTGGCGCTGGGGCGCCGACGGCTTGAGATAGGCCTGCTGGGTCCAGGCCGAGCCGGTGCGCGCGAACACATAGGCGGCGCCGGCCTCGTACGCGCTGTTGTCGTTCGGATCGGCTGACGCGCTATCATCCCCCACCGCGCCGATGGCGATGGTATCGCCGGCGATCGCTACCTGAAAAAATCCGTCCCCAGGATCAGCATTGGCGGCCTTCAGATAGGCCTGCTGCGTCCACGACGTGCCAGTGCGCACGAACACATAGGCGGCGCCGGCACCGGACGCAGTGTTGTTCTGCTGGTCGCCGTTGATGGTGCGCGCGGCGCTGTCCTCGCCGACGGCCCCCACCACGATCGTGTCGCCATCGACCGCCACCGAGCTGCCGAACATATCATGCGCCTCGGTGTTCGAGGCTTTGAGATAGGCGTGCAGGGTCCAGGCGCCGTTCGCGCGGACAAAGACATAGGCGGCGCCGGCCTGGATGGCGCGGTTATCCGCCTGATCGCCATTGACGCCGCGGGCCGCGCTGTCCTCCAGGGGAGCACCGACCACCAGCGTGTCGCCGTCCAGATCGAGATCCCGGCCAAACCCATCATCAGCCTCGGCATTGGGCGCTTTCAGGTAGGCTTGGAACTGCCAGCTGCCGGCCACCCGCACATAGACATACACGGCACCAGCGGAGCGCGCGCTGTTGTCGGCCGGATTGGACGTGCCGCTGGACTCGCCGGTGGCGGCCACGGCCAGGGTGTCGCCGTCAAGCGCGACCGCGTTGCCAAACGCATCATTGGCGTCAGCGTTGGGCGCCTTCAGATAACTGTCGGCGGCCGGCAGCGCCCCCGGCGGCTGCGCCGCAGCGTCTCGGATCAGCGCGCGGCTGCCTAGTGTCGCCAGCGCCGCAACAAGCAGCCCCAGACTGAGGATCCGACGACCTATCTTCGCCAGTGTGTGCATGGTGTCCTCCCAGATGCGGTGTCGCTCATACCAAGCAGATACCCTGGGCGGCCGTATAGTTCATGCGGGCGCCGGGGAGACGCGGGACGTGGGCGAGCGGTCGAAGGGGTCACGGATATATTGGCTGACCGAGCGGTTGACAACAATCAGCCATCAGCGGGCCAGGGGTGGGCCGCCGATCGCCGTCGATCACGACGCTGCCGGCGGCTGGCCACCTGCGGCCGGTGGATCATCATACCGTGGCGGGTGGGCTACGTCGCCAGCCGTGATTGCCGCGACGGTGGCCAGGGCGCGGGTGCGCCGCCCCGCGTGCCGCATCGCCTGGGCGACGGTCTGGGCCTCCTGGGTGTGACCGGCCACCAGCAGATCCTCCGCAATCTCTTGGAGCACACTGGCCGCATCCAGCTGGTCTTGTCGATCGACACCATATTCGCCCGCCTGGGCAAGACAGGCGGCGGCCCGCCAGACCCGCAGAGCATCGGTGGTCGCGCCCTGGCGCTGATAGCTGCGCGCCACCATGGCCAGCGACTCGGCATGCTGCCAGCCGATCGGCGCCGGCCACGTCCATGCCTCGCCCTCTGCCGCCACGAGCCGGCCTTCCGCAATCAAGCGGCGGATCACGGCGATGCGATCGCGTTCCGCCATGCGGCAATGAAGGCCGTCACTTCCTGCTCAAGAATGTCGATGAAGGTGGCGCGAATGACCTAGCGGACCTGTTGCTGGATAAAGGCGTGAAACGTCGCACAGGCGGCTTGACCGTCAAGGTCCGGCTGAGTATCCTTGGTGGCGGGAGTCATGCAATCTCCTACGTTTGGTGTGTGGTAACTCGCGTATAGGATGTCGGGCTCCCTTTTACCACCTTCAAAATACCACCATGCGCAGCTGGTACCCCGGTTTTCGGCAGGAGCAGGCCCGACCCATCCTTGGGCGATCAATCGGGCCATGAAGGTGTCTTCACGAGTGAGAGGGAGTCGATGACGAGACCCACACAGCATGAGCGGGCGGCCGCTATTCTCCAGCGGATCACGTTGACCGACGCGGATATCGACACGCTGAGTCAGCTGCAGTCGGTCCGTGCCCTCCACTTTGCCCCCGGCACCACCTTCCCGCCACGGAGCTTCGTCCGCTTGGCGCGTCTGCGGTGGCTCCAGTTCCTCACCGTTGAAGCCAGCACCATCTCCGGGCAGGACATGCAGGATCTTGGGGGCATTGTGACCCTGCGCAGCTTAATCTTCCTGCGGTGTCGATTGGGTGATGCGGAGGTCCAGCAGCTGACGGCGCCACCGCGCTTGGAGCGCCTCTTTCTTGCAGGGAGTCAGATAACCGATGCCAGTCTGCCGCACATTGCCGCCATGTCGACCATCACCTGGCTGAGTCTTGAAGGAACGGACATCACCAATGCGGGGCTCGCCCACCTGGCCGCGATGAGGCAGCTGGAAATCCTCTATCTGGATGAAACATCCATTTCCGATGCGGGGGTGCTGTTCCTGGCGAGCATCCCCCACCTCAGGATGGGACAGCCAACCGCGTTGATGACCCATGACGGCATGGCAACCTTCCGGGCGGCACAACGCGCGGAGCGGACCCGGCAGCAGTATGGAACGACCCTGCGGCCCATGGATGCGGCGACTGTCCTCGCCGTAACCAATCACCTGACGGCGTTTTTCCACGCGATGTATGGCTGGGGACTGCGGGCCATTGCGCTGAGCGATGCGATTCCTCCGCCACCCCGCAGTCCGACGGCGGTCGCCGATGCGTGGCAGCAGATGCGCGACGAGCTCAGTCCGATTATTGCAGCCTTCTGCACGCCACCCCGCCCGCGTGGCGGCAAACCGGCGTATTTCAGTGTGAGTCAACCGCCCGAGTACGACCCAACGTCGCTCGTCATCGGTGACATTATCCAACCAGATACCCGCACGGTGATCATCATGACGGAAGAAATCCATGGCAGGGAGTATGAGTATGTCTTGAAACGACGGGGCGGCCAGTGGTTCATTGACCAGCGCCGGCACTGGGATCAGGGACGATGGCGACGGGGCGATCTCTGAAGAGCGCATTCATGCCCCTGCGCGGCGCAGGGGGCGGACAACAACGCGGACGAGCGACCGAACCGAGAGGCAGTGATTATCCGGCGGTGCCGAGAAAGAAGAAGACCATGACGAGGGCGATGATCCCCGCCGTCCACCCCAGCACCTGGCGCGGCGCGGGATGGGGCGGGATGCGGAGGAGCGTCATCCCGAGCGGGATGAGGGCCAGACACAGGCCACTCACGGCCACCAGCCCAGTGATCGTCGTCCCCTTGAGGATCCCAAGCGGCATTCCTGCCATCAGTGCCAGCGCGCCGGCCCGCAGGGGGCCAAGCACGCCAGCCCGATAGCTCCCGGCCGCCAGCAGCACCCAGCCCGCCATAATCATCGGGCTCACGAGCTGCATGATCGAGAAGACCCCGTAGGTGTCGCTGACAATCTGGGTGGCCGCCGTGACGCCGACCGCCTCGACCAGCCGCGCCACCATATGATCGGCGCCGGCGTGGAAGGTGCGGGCCACAACCCCGCTCAGGACAAAGATCCCCGCCCAGCGCGCCAGCCCGGGGTAGGTCGGGGCGATCTGCTGGGTGAGGAGCAGGATCGCCGGCCAGAGCAGAAGGCCGCTCGCCGCCACACACCCATAGGCGAGGGCAAAGCGCGCAGGCTGGCTGGCCAGCGCCGCAATTTGGGCGGGAAAAAAGAAGTCGGTCGGGAGCCGCAGCAGCATGCCGGTGAGCAGCACCAGCGGCCCGAGGATCAACGTCATGCCGCCAACCCAGCGGCCAGGAAACGGCGCAAGGGAGGCCGCGGTCAGCGGGCGGATAGAACGAGCGGGGAGCAGGCGGCGCAGCATAGACACCCTCCAGCATGCAGAACGTGTGGTGGGTGTGCGACGATCCATGGGCGCGCACGGTTGCAGCGGCGCATGGACATGCTGCGGGGGCAATGCGCCGCTCCCGTTATCGCGGGAGACGTGCTACGATGCCGCGGTCGTATGTCAAGAGTGGCGCAAAATGGTTAATCCGGCATCTTGATCTTCCGGAGGCGTAGCGTGCGTACAACCGCATAGAACAGGAGGAGACAGCTGCCCTCGTTCCGAAACGCGGCAGCCATTTTCTTGCTCCGCTT
>DASWWB010000493.1:0-4875 GCA_036406115.1 Herpetosiphonaceae bacterium | reverse complement strand
CGCGCCTGCTGGTGCTGACCAGCTTCGAGGAGCTGGCGGGCGTCGATCCGGCCCTGCTGGAGCGCCTGGCCGGCCATATGATCCGGCCGGTCAAACCGTCTGCGCTCCAGCGCGCGCTGACCCATGCGGCGGGCGAGCCGCCGGCGCCCGAGCCCTCCCCGGCGCCAGCCGCCGCGCCCGCCGCGCCGGTCCGGGTGCTGATCGTCGAGGACAACCCGGTGAATCAGCACGTCGTCCGCCTCCATCTGCAAAAGCTCGGCTACCAGACCGCCGTGGCCCAGGACGGCGAGGAGGCGGTCGCCGCGATCGCCGCCGCCGCCTATGATCTGATCCTGATGGACTGCCAGATGCCGCGCATGGACGGCTTCACCGCCACCCGCCATATCCGCGAGGCCGAGCTGGCGGCTGGCGGCCATGTGCCGATCGTGGCCATGACCGCCCACGCCATGGCCGGCGACCGCGAGGCCTGCCTGGCCGCCGGCATGGACGACTACCTGAGCAAGCCGATCACGGCGGCGGTGCTGCGGGCCACGCTGCGCCGCTGGCTGCCGGATGCCGCCCCCGAGCCGCCCCCTGGTCCGGCCGAGCCGGGCGCGCCGCCTCCCGGGCTGACCCCTGCCGAGCTGGACGGCGCTGTGCTGGAGGGCCTGCGCGAGCTGAACAGCGACGACGAGCCCGATATCGTCACCATGCTGATCGAGATTTTCTTCAACTCCGCCCCGGCGCTGCTGGCCCAGATCCGCGAGCAGGCCGCGCGCCAGGACGGGCCGGCGCTGGAGATCGCCGCCCACAGCCTCAAGGGCAGCGCCAGCAACCTCGGCGCCCGCGAGCTGGCCCGGCTGTGCAAGGATCTGGAGTACGCCGGCCGCGACGGGCGCTTCGAGCTGGTGCCCGCCCAGCTCGTCGCCGCCGAGCGCGAATTCGCCCGCGTCCGGCTGGCGCTGGAGCGCGA
The DNA here is from genome assembly GCA_036406115.1 of Herpetosiphonaceae bacterium. Lineage (GTDB taxonomy): Bacteria > Chloroflexota > Chloroflexia > Chloroflexales > Herpetosiphonaceae > DASWWB01. Next base: position 3,923 of record DASWWB010000493.1, on the reverse strand, counting down.
ACGCCAGCTGCCGGAGGATCCCCCGCCCGCCGCCTGACCGGCCCGCGAATCAATTCGCTTGACAGCCATGACGCGCCGCTCGCCGATTGATCCCATTCCAATCGCCCGGAGCGCGATTAACTTGCGCGATCGTGTATAATACGGCCAACATCAGCCCTGCCCGGTTGCTCCCGCTATGGAGCGACGTTATTCGCCTGCTGCCACAGCCGCGCATCCCGCCGACGCGCGGCGGCGCGCTGACGGAGGTTGTTGAGATGAATCGACTCTCGCCTTCTGTGTTGCTCAGTATCATGGTGACCAGCCTGCTGTTCATCTTCATCGGCCCGGGCAATTTCAATCTGCTGGTCGGCGGCTGCTGCCTCGCCATTTTGGGCGTGGGCCTGGTGCTGGGTTTCAGCGGCGGCACGCCCGCCCAGCGCGAAAGCTCGCGCAACATGCTCGGCACCCTGACCGGCATTGTCGCCATCTCCAGCGCGGCGCTGATGGGCCAGTTCATCCTCAACAACCGCTTCGGCCTGATCTGCGCCCCGATCCTGCTCGCCAGCCTCTACCTCGGCTTCCTGACCCTGATCGCCCGCTCCGGCATCCATGTCGAGGAGGGCGAGGTGCTGCTGATCCAGCGGCGCATGGGCCACCAGCACATCCTGCGCCCGCCGGGCCTCCACTCGCCGCTGCTGCCGGCGCTGGAGGAGGGCATCGCGGTCATGCCGTCCTATGTGATCCAGACCGAGATCGAAGTCGACGAGGTCGACACCTCGTTCCTCCACAAAGTCGATAAGATCTGCGTCGACACCGCCTGCCGCATCATCCAGCGCTTCCCCGAGCCCGGCGAGGACCTGCCGGTCGAATCGCGCTACGAAGGCTTTCTCAAGCTGCCCTACAACTATCCCAACCGCGACCACGTCTTCCGCGACCTGGCCGCCGAGCGCGAGAAACAGGTCGTCGAAGCCCGTATGCAGACCGATTTCTGGATCGAGGCCATCCAGCGCCAGCTGGCCAAGGAGGTCGGCGACGAGCTGCGGGCGGTGATCCACGAGGAGACCTTCTACGACCCGGACCGCCACGCCTACTCCAAGCTCGGCCCGAGCGAGATCTCCTCGCGCCGCGCCGAGATCGCCACGCTGGTCAAGCAGCGCGTCCAGGAGAAGGTCAACTCTTGGGGCGTCGAGGTCCTCGACCTCAGCCTCAACCAGATCCAGCTCAACCCCGAGCGCATCCGCTTCCACTACCTGGACGCCATCCACGGCATGGACGACCGCGAGGCCGAGCGCAAGGCGCGCCAGGAGGCCGTGCGCCAGAAGATCATGGCCGAGACCGAGCTGGAGATGCAGCACCGCCGGCTCCAGATGGAGGCCGATCACTCGCGCCAGATGTCCGAGCTGGAGACCGAGCATATGTCGGATATGCTCAAGAGCTACATCGACTCGCTGATGGCCGAGAACCCCAATATCAGCCAGGACGATGTCAAGCGGCTGCTGTTCCTCATGCTGGAGGAGCAGAAGCTCTTGCAGATGCGCGGCGGCAAGCGCTAGCCATCCTTTGACGCCCTGGAGGACGCATGACTACGCTGGAGACTGAGTGGCGCGTTGTGGTGATCGGCGCAGCCTGCCTGGATATCAAGGGCCGCCTGCTCGCGCCGCTGATCGAGGGCACGTCCAACGCCGGCCGCCTGACGATCAGCGTCGGCGGCGTGGGCCGCAACATCGCCGAAAACCTGGCCCGCCTCGGCGCCCACACCACGCTGATCTCGGCGGTCGGCGCCGACGGCTTCGCCCAATCGATCATCGGCCAGACCGAGGAGGCCGGGGTTCACACCGAGTGCGTGCTGATTGTCGAGGACGATCACTCGGCGGCCTATCTGGCGCTGCTCGACCACGACGGGCTGCTCTACACGGCGCTGGATGACAGCCACTGCGTGCGCGCCCTGACGCCCGAGTACCTGACCGAGCAGCTCGATGTGATCCTCGGCGCCGACGTGGTCGTGCTGGACGCCAATCTTTCCCGCGCCGCCGCCGATGTCATCCTGGCCGCCTGCAACGAGGCCGACATCCCGGTCTGCCTGGAGCCGGTGGCCTACGGGCTGGCCGAGCGCTACCGCCAGCGGCTGGACGGGCTGTTCCTCGTCACGCCCAACGAGCGCGAGGCCCAGGCCCTGACCGGCATCACGGTGGTCACGCCGGCTGACGCGACCGCCGCCGCCAAGGAGCTGGTCCGTCTCGGCGTGGAAATTGCCATTGTCACCTTAGCCCGCGAAGGGCTGGTTTACGCTACGGCGGATGAGCACGGTCATATCCCGACGATCGCTAACGAGATTGTCGATGCAACGGGCGCCGGAGACGCGTTGGCCGCAGCCGTGTTGTTCGGCTTGATGCAGCAGCTCCCGCTCGACGAAGCGGTGCGGCTCGGCGCCAGCGCCGCCGCCCTCACGCTTGCATCCCCGGACACAGTGCGGCGCGACCTGAGCCTTGAAAGCCTGTACGCACAGTTGATCGTCTAGCCGCCTCAAGGATTGAGGAGGGTTGCGAGAGCAACCGTACGAACATGGCAGCGCGAATTTTGATTGCAGATGATAATGTCATGCTAAGCCAACTGCTGGAAGATATTCTCATCGAAGAGGGCTACCAGGTCGAGACGGCCACCGACGGCGATGAGCTGCTTCACAAGGCTCAGCAGCACGTGCCGGACCTGATGCTGATCGATGTGCTGATGCCGCATCTCGACGGCTACGAGGCCGTGCGCCAGCTGCGCAACGACACCCGGCTGGCCCATGTGCCGATGCTCTTGCTCACGGCCCGCACTGCCGTCGAGGATGTCGTCGCCGGCTTCGAGACCGGCGCCGACGATTACATCACCAAGCCGTTCCAGATCCCCGAGCTGCTGGCCAGGATCAAGGCCCAGCTGCTGCGCGCCAGCCGCCGGCCGGTCCAGAACCCGCTCACCGGCCTGCCCGGCAACACGCTGATCGAGGAGGAGGTCAAGCACCGCCTGCGCACCGGCGAGCCCTTCGCCCTGCTCTACACGGATCTTGACAACTTCAAGGCCTTCAATGACACCTACGGCTTCGCCCGGGGCGATCAGATCATCACGCTGGTGGCCGGGCTGCTCGGCGAGCTGCGCGAGGCCCACGGCGCGGAGCAGGTCTTTCTCGGCCACGTCGGCGGCGATGATTTCGCCGTGATCGTGGCGCCGGCGCTGATCGCGCCCTTTTGCACGACGCTGATCGAGCGCTTCGACCGCGAGGTGCTGCGCTTCTACGATCCCGAGGACGTGGCCCGGGGCTATCTGCGCGGCGTCGATCGCTTCAACGCCGCCCGGCGCTTCCCGATCCAGAGCCTGTCGATCGGCGTGGTCTCGACCGAAGACCGGCCCTTCGACTCCTACGAGGAGGTCAGCCGCTGCGCCGCCGACATGAAGCACGCCGCCAAGAAGATTCCCGGCAGCGTGTATATTGTCGATCGGCGGGCCCGCGAGGCGGCGGCCGCCGCCCCCGAGGAGCGGCGGGGCAAGCCGCCGGTGGTCTGCCTGGTAAACGATGATTTCGGCTCGACCCTGGCCCTGATGCTGGCCGACGGGCTGCGCGGCGAGCACTACGAGGTGGTCGAGTACCGCGACCAGGCCCGGCTGGCGGCGCCGCCCGAGCTGATCGCGGTGATTTCGCCCAACCCGCCGCCGATCGTCCAGCATGTGCGGATGGCCTGGCCGGCCAAGCCGGTCGTGGTGGTTTCCGCCGACGCCCGCCACGAGGAGGCCACGCTGGCGCTCGGCGTCGAGGCCTTCCTGGAGGCGCCGCTCCAGATCAAGGATTTCGTGGCCCTGGTGGGGAATATTTTGCGGATGGAGGTCCGATGAGCGTTGCCATCGGGGTGATTCTCATTCTTGTCCTCTCAGCCATTTTTGTGTGGCTCAACTGGCCGACATTGCGA
>DASWWB010000492.1:0-2242 GCA_036406115.1 Herpetosiphonaceae bacterium | reverse complement strand
CGACCATGCGCCGGACCGAGCGCGTCTCGCGGTGGGCGGCGGCGACGAGCGCCCGCACGGCCAGGGCGGTGGCGTGGATGCGGAAGCCGGGCAGCAGCCCGTTGGATGCCACCTGGGGCTGGATCCAGGTCACCGCCTGGTCGACCGCCAGCATGTCGGGGTTTTCGACGGCGCCGAGCGTGGCGGCGCAGAGCGCGGTCGTGTAGATTGTCGCGTCGTCGGACTCGGGATCCATCCACAGCGGCGGCTGGAGCGCGGCAAGGGCCTGCTGCTCGCGCCAGAAGCCGCGCGGGCTCTGGGTCTGGCTCAGGTAGCCGCGACCGGCCGCCGCCGCCGGATGCTCGGGCGCCTCGAGGTCGGCGAGCAACTGGAGCATGCGGCAAGTTTCGTGGAGGCTGGAGGGATTGGCGGGCTCGCCGGCGAAGGGCCAGGAGCCGTCCGGGCGCTGGCCGGCGGCGATCGACGCCAGCAGCGGCTCTGGGGCCGGCGCCCCTTCCAGCAGGGCGGCGAGGCGGGCGTTGAGCAGCTCATCGCCGTTGGTTTCGATCCAGCGCGTGGCCTGGCCAAGATTCATGGGCGCATCCTTTTACACGTTTCGCGGCAATAGTATCACACGTTCGGCCCATAGATGACAATCCCGTAGCCCTCGCCGGTGCCGGCCTCGTTGCGCTGGGCCAGCCGGCCGGCGTTGGATAAAAACTCCTCGGGCAGCTTGATCCGGTTGTAGATCAGGCCGGCGATCAGCTCGCCGCCGGCGTCGGGGACGGCCATGATCCGCACCTCGGGCGTGCGTGGGCCGTGGAGCGTCAGGTGGCAGGCGGCCGGGCGGATCTCGCGCTGGAGCAGGCAGCCCGGCCGCAGCTCGTCCAGCGCCGGGTCGAGCACGACATCGCGGCCGCTTTGGGCGTCGCAGGGCTTCTGGACGAAGCCGCGCAGCCTGCCGCCGCCGGCTAGCTCGCGCGCCTCGCCGGCGATGAACTCGGCGGTGACCATGCGGGTCTCCGGGATTCGCGGCGACAATCCCGCCTGCCAGAAGGCCGGGAAGTCGGCCTTGGAGCCGTAGAAAAAATGGATGGGATGGCTGATCCAGCTGATCCGCTCGCCCTCTTGGAAAAAGCGCCGGATCAGCGCCAGCCGCCCGGCGTCGGTCTCGCGCTCCAGCGCCAGCAGATCCGAGTAGACCAGCCGCGAGTAGGCGCGGCGGATGGGGATGATCCGGCCGTCGCGCCGGTAGGCGAAGCGGTCGCCGTCCAGCAGCAGCTCGCGCGGGTCGATCACGCCCATGCCGGCGCCAGGGCCGCCGGTGAGATCCTGGATAGCCTGGAACTCGCGGCGGGTCGGGCACTGATGGGGGCGGTAGTCGATCACCACGCCCTGGCGCGGATCATCCTCGATGCCGGCGGCGTAGAGCTCGCGCAGGCGGGCGGCGAGGGCGGCGGGCGCGAGGCCGGCGGTGGCGGTGAGCGGGCTGTGCTCCGCAAGCTCGGGCCAGGCGGCTGCCGCCGCCTCGACCGCCAGCTGGCCCATCGTCACATAGGTGCCGACCGTCTGCCACTCCAGGTAGGCGGGCTCGAGCCCGCGCTCGGTTTCGACCAGGAATGCGTCGAGACAGATCAAGGGATGGGCTTGCAGAAGCGAAGCGGTAAGCTGGGCGGCAAGCTCTTCCGAGGCGTAGTGGTCGCGGAGATGGGCGGGGACGCGGGCGAGCAAGGCGGCGGGCGGGCCGAGGTCGGCGCGCAGCGCGGCGCAAAAATGATTGGCGTCGGCGGTCATGGCCTGGATGACGGCGCCGTCGACCAGCACGGGGTTTGGCGCGTAGAGATTGTGCTCGAAGCGGGCGGGATTGGGCGTCGGGGCGATGCCGCGGCGCAGCAGTTCGGCGTGGAAGCGTTGCGCGCCGGCCGGCCCGCGGCCGAGCACCCGCTGATAGAGTTCGCTGATAAGTGGCGGCAGCATTGCAGGCTCCTGCGCTTGCCGGCGGGCGTGCGCCGGCCACGGCTCCCTGATCCATTGTAGTGGGGCGGCCGCCTCCCCGCAAGGACCGGCCGCCCGCTCCGGGACAAAACGGTACCCCCCGGCCTAAGGATGGCGCCTACACGACGGGACCTAGGTACTATATGCGGCTGTAGCCCGATGCGCAAACATCAGGTATACTCTCGCAGTGTAAGACAACGGTTTTACAACTAGTTCTTTTTTCAGAAAGGGGCACACAATGCTTCGCAGCTTTTTCGCCAAGGAAGAG
>DASWWB010000491.1:0-2302 GCA_036406115.1 Herpetosiphonaceae bacterium | reverse complement strand
GCTGCTAGCTGTCGTGTTTGTCGCCGCCGGGCAGCAGGCCGCGGATGCGGCCGACGGCGCGGCCGATCACGCCGGGCTCGTCGGCGTCGTCGAGCGGCAGCGGCTCGGGCTTGGCGTCGAGCAAGGCTGGTTGCTTGGGCTCGGCGGGCGGCTTGGCCTTGCCCTTGCGGCGCTTGAGCTGGGCCTGGGCCCAGGCCTTGCCGCGGCCGAGCGCCTCGGCCAGCAGATCCTTGACCGCCGCCGGCGAGAGCGTTTCGCCGCGCTCGTACCAGCGCCAGGCGATCGTGCCGGTGGCGTAGGTGCCGGCGTAGGCGACCGCGACCTTGGGCAGCAGGCCGACGCCGGGGATCAGGCCGATCAGCTGGCGGGCGAGCTGGCGCCAGAGGAAGCCGCTGCCGACAACCGGGATCAGCTCCTTGATCATGGCGCTGAAATCCGGCGCGGCGCCCATGGCCAGGGCCAGGCGATAGGCCAGCACCGCCTGGTTTTTGGTCAGGACGAGCATATCGGCGGCGTTGAGGGGCAGATTGAGAAAGGGAATCATCTCGGGAAGGCCGGAGGTGAAGGCGTAGGTGGCGTTGGTGAGGGCCACGCCGTTGATCAGATCGGCTGCCAGCGCCCCGCGCAGGCCGGGCAGGCGGCGCGCGGCTGCCAGCCGCAGCTCCTCGGGCAGCCCCTCGATGACCGCCGCCGCCAGCTTGGCGCGGGTCTGGCTCTCGTCGCCGAGATTGTCGAGGAAGGCCGCCGGGACGCCGAACCAATCGGGGCGGGCCGCGTCGGCGCCGGCCTCGGGGAGCTGGCCGGCGCCGATCACGACCAGCAGCACCGGCTGGTTGAGGACCGTGATCTTCTCGTAGGCCAGGTATTCGTCGTGGCTGAGCTGCTGGTTGCCCGCCAGCGCCAGCACCAGCAGATCGGCCTTGCCGAGGTCGCCCTGGCGCTCGCGGGCCAGCGGCACCTCGAACAGATCGAGCGGGTTGACGCCCTGGGCGGCGTAGCGGCCGGCGCCGCGGGCCAGCAGCCTGGCCAGCATGTCGCGCGGGCCGTCCGGCCGGCCGAGCAGCGCGATCCGCACCGGCAGCTCGGCCTGGTCGCGAATCTCCTGCACATCAAGCTCTTTGATGGTTGACCAGATGTTGGCCATATCTTTGAAGCGTGCCACGCCGATCCTCCTGTACGCTCGATGGTGATGATTCATTATAGCCTAGCTATGGGCAATTGGCTGAGGGGTCAGGGATCAGGGATCAGGGATCAGGCCGGCTGGGAACAACGTGGGCGTCAACAAGATTCAGGGCAGCCACAAGCCGTTGGTCCGAGGCAGGAGGCGCCGGGTTTGGGCTGATCCCTGACCCCTGACCCCTGATCCCTGAAATCAGGTACAATACCCCCATCCCACGGACACCGGCGTCCGTGGGATTTTTGGGGTCACACAGGAGGCGTTGTGTTAGTCGATTTGATTGGGGTGCCGCTGGATCTGGGCGCTGGACGGCGGGGCGTGGACATGGGGCCGAGCGCGATTCGCTACGCGGGATTGCAGCGGGAGCTGGAGGAGCTGGGCCACACGGTGACGGATCGCGGCAACGTCGAGGTGCCGATCCCCGAGGTCGGCGCGGTCGGCGATCCGCGGCTGCGCTACCTGGAGCCGATCACGGTCGCCCTGGCGCACCTGGCGGAGCGGGTTGATGAGACCATCGCCATGGGCCACGTGCCGGTGGTGCTGGGCGGCGACCACAGCCTGGCGCTCGGCTCGATCAGCGGCGCCGCCCACAACCGCTCGATCGGCGTGGTCTGGATCGACGCCCACGGCGATTTCAACACGCCGGAGACCTCGCCGTCCGGCAATATCCACGGCATGCCGCTCGCGGCGCTCTGCGGCACCGGCGACGAGCGGCTGGTCACGCTGCTCGGCCGCCGGCTGGAGAACTCGCTGATCGATCCGCGCCATGTCGCGCTGGTGGCGGTGCGCAACCTGGATATCGGCGAGCGCCGCGCCCTGGAGGCGGCAGGGATCAGCGTCTTCGCCACCGAGTACATCGACCGCTACGGCATGTACGAGACGATGTGCCAGGCGCTGACAGTCGCCGACCGCGCCAAGGACGGAATCTACGTCAGCTTCGATCTCGATGTGCTGGACCCGGCGGTGGCGCCCGGCGTCGGCACGCCCGTCCCCGGCGGCCTGACCTACCGCGAGGCCCATCTGGCGGCCGAGATGATCGCCGAGTGCGGCCGCATGATCGGCCTCGATCTGGTTGAGGTCAATCCCATCCTCGACCAGGCCAACCGCACCGGCGGCCTGGCGGTC
>DASWWB010000490.1:0-1671 GCA_036406115.1 Herpetosiphonaceae bacterium | reverse complement strand
ACCCTGGCCGCCGACGGCCTGATCAGCTTCGCCGACAATCCCCACCACCGCCGCGCCAAGCTGATGGTGATCACGGCGGCCGGTCACCAGGCGCTGGCGTTCGTCCAGCGCGAGCAGGAGGGCTGGGCGGGACGCCTGGCGGAAGGCCAGGAGCCGGCGGCGGTGGCGACCGCGCTGGCGGTGCTGCGCCGCCTGCGGGCCGATCTGGAAAGCGCGCCGCCCCCGCCGGAGTAGCCCGGCGCCAGAGCGTGCCGCGGTACTTTGCAATGCTATATACCTTGCAATGCAAAGTATAGGTGTGGTACAGTTCCCCCGACGAATTGAACAAGGGGGCGACAATGGCCGCGACACCGATCCAACAACCAGGCGACTTTTACACCTTGCGCGAGGAGATCGCCAACGCCGTGACCCATGGCGTCGGGGCGGCGCTGAGCGTCGCCGGCCTTGTGCTGCTGGTGGTGCGCGCCGCGCTGGCGGGCGACGCCCGGCGGGTGATCTGTTTCAGCATCTTCGGCGCCGCGCTCCTTGTCCTGTACCTGATTTCGACGCTCTACCACAGCATCCCGCATCCGCGGGCCAAGCGCATTTTGCAGATCTGCGACCACTGCGCGATCTACGGCCTGATCGCCGGGACCTACACGCCGTTTCTGCTGATCGGCCTGGGCGGGAGCTGGGGCTGGTGGCTGCTGGGGACGGTCTGGGCCATGGCGGTGTGCGGGATCAGCTTCAAAATCTTCTTCACCAATCGTTTCAATCTTGTGGCGACGCTGGCCTACGTGGCGATGGGCTGGCTGGCGGTCGTGGCGTGGGAGCAGCTCTGGCAGGCGATCCCGGGCGGCGCCATCGCCCTGCTGATCGCCGGCGGCCTGGCCTACACCGGCGGCGTGGTGTTCTACCTCTGGGAGCGCCTGCCCTACAATCACGCGATCTGGCACCTGTTCGTGCTGGGCGGCAGCGTCTGCCATTTCCTGGCGGTGGCGTTGTACCTTGGCCCGCCGGCGGCGTGAGGCGGGCGATGAGCGAATCATTTGAAGCGGCGATCAGCCGGTCGCTGGGCTTGGCGCCGCCGAGCGCCGGTGATAATCTCGCGGGATTCGAGGCGGACATCCATGCGGCGCTCGACCGGCTGCCGGGCGTCGGGAAACGGCGGATCAAGCGCACCGGCGATCCGCGCCGCATGCTCGAAGTGATTGCGCGCTTCGAGGGCGGCGCCGGCCAGCGCGAGGGATTGGCGGCGGCCTTAGCGGGGCAATGGGCGGATCATGTACGCTACGACTGTTTCGCGGCCCATGAGCTGATCGAAACCGCCGACGCCGTCGAGCTGCGTTTTGCGACCAGGAGCGGCGACGGGCCGGAGGATCGGACGGTGACCGGCAGCATCGCGATCAGCCTGCCGCCCGCCGGCTAGCCGAGCAGCGCCCACATGCCCAGCCCGATCGCGGCCCCGGCGACAATGCTGAGCAGATTGACCAGATCGTTGCCGAGCCAGCGCCAGCCGGAGCGGAACTCGGTGGCGGCGCCGCAGCCGTGGACGGCGCGCTCGGTGATTTTGGCGCAGGCCGGGCACCAGCGCTGCTCCTGGGCGGTGGCGCCGAGCAGGCTGTCGGCCAGCGAGCCGCCGATCCCGCCGAGCAGCGCCGCCGGCAGCATCCAGCCCGCCGCCGCCAGGCC
>DASWWB010000489.1:0-1883 GCA_036406115.1 Herpetosiphonaceae bacterium | reverse complement strand
GGGCTGGGCGGGCCTGGCGCCGGGGTGGAGCACAATCTGGATGGTCTCGGCCGGGCGGAGCTTGAAGGTGGCGAAATCGTCGCCGAGGGCGAAGCTCGGCGCGTTCCACTTAATCCCCTCCCTGATGCGCGGATCGAGCGCCAAAATCTGCTCGCGCAGGGCCGCGATCGCCGGCTTGTGGGGGTGATCCAGCTCGTCCAGGAACTCGGCGACGGTCTGTTTGCGGGCCATAGCCTCTCCCTCCTCCGCTTCAACAATCAATGAATCACATGCATCAGCTGATAGGGGCCGCCGCGCCGCCGACAGGGGCGGCCGCGCCCCAGTCGCCCCGGGCCAGGGCCATCGCCTGCTCGGCGTCGAACGCCGCGCCAGCCTCGCAGGCCAGGCGCCAATCCAGCTCGCCCAGCCGTTCGCGCGCGGCGGCCTGGAACGGCTCGTGGATGCGGGCGATGCTCGGGGCCTTGGGCACGCCCAGCGCCGCGCGCAGGGCGTCGGCGGCGGCCCAGAGCTTGGCGGCCTCGGTGGTGTGGCCGGTGGCGCCCGCCAGCCGGGCGAATCCCTCCAGCGCGACCGCGATGAAGCGCGGCTGCTCGGCGGCCTGGGCCGTCGCCATGCACTCCTCCCAGCACTGGCGGGCCAGCGCGAGCTCGCCGGCGACCAGCGCCACCATGCCCATGCTGTCGAGCGGCGTGGTGATCGTCGGCACGCCCAGCTCGCGGTGTAGGGCCAGCGCCTCCTCCAGCAGCGGCCGGGCGGCGGCGTACTGCTCCTGCTCCTGGGCCACGGTGCCGAGCATCGCCAGCAGATTGGCCTCGCCGGCCCGGTTGCCGAGCTGGCGCTGGATCGCCAGCGCCTCGTCGTAGCAGGCGGCGGCCCGCTCGTAGTCGCCGAGATCCTGCACGACCATCCCCAGGTTGGTGCGGGCGGCGGCGATGCCCAGCTTGTTGCCCAGCTCGCGGTAGAGCGCCAGCGCCTCGGTCAGGAACGCCTCGGCCTGGGCGTAGTCGGTGCGGTGGAACGAGACCACGCCGAGATTCTGGACCGTGTTGGCGACGCCGGCGGCATCGTCCAGGGCGCGGCGCACCGCCAGGCTTTGATTGAAATAAAAGACCGCCTGGTCGTAGTCCGATTGCAGGGTGGCGAGCGCGCCGGCGGCATGGAGCGCCTTGGCCCGCAGCGGCTGGTCGGCCTCGAAGGCGAAGGCCAGCGTCCGCTCCAGCCAGCGCCGGCCCTCGCTGACCGAGCCGCGCAGCATCCAGAAGCGCCAGAGCGCGCCGGCCAGGCGATGGGCCAGATCGAGCTTGCCGTGCTCCAGCGACCAGCCCAGCGCCGCCCGCAGATTATCAAGCTCCGCCGCCAGCCGGCCCAGCCAGGCGGCCTCCTGCGGCCCGCGCAGCGCCGCGTCGCCCCGCTCGGCCAGCTCGGCGAAAAAGCGCGCCGCGCGCTCCTGGAGCGCCATGCGCTCGCCCGAGGCCGTCAGCTGCTCCATCGCGTAGTCGCGGACCATCGTCAGCATCGTGAAGCGCGGCTCGGCGCCGCCCTCCTGCTGGCAGTGGATCAGGCTCTTGTCGAGCAGGCCGGCCAGCAGCTCGGCCACCTCGACCGGATCGTCGCCGGCGTCGCAGATCGCCTCGACCGCCTCCAGCGTGCAGCCGCCGACCAGCGCGCCGAGCTGGGCGAACAGGCGCTGCTCGGGCGGGCTGAGCAGCTCGTAGCTCCAGCGGATCGCGCCGCGCAGGGTTTGCTGGCGGGCCGGCCGGTCCTGGTTTTTGTTCTGGACCTGGGCGGTCAGCGCGTCGAGCCGCTCCAGCAGCTGGAGCGGCGACAGGACCTTGATCCGGGCCGCGATCAGCTCGATCGCCAGCGGCAGGCCGTCCAGCCGG
>DASWWB010000488.1:0-7838 GCA_036406115.1 Herpetosiphonaceae bacterium | reverse complement strand
GAGATCAGCGCGGTCTCGCTGCCGGCGCGCGAGCTGGGCGGCGATCTCTACGATTTCCTGCCGCTGCGGGCCGATCGCCAGGGGATTATGATCGGCGATGTCAGCGGCAAGGGGCTGCCGGCGGCGCTGCGCATGGCGGTGGCGCGCACGGTCTTCCGCGCCGAGGCCCGCCGCGGCGCCGATCCCGGCCAGACCTTGCGCGCCGTCAACCAGGTGCTGATCGAGGAGATGCCGCACGGCATGGTGACCTTGCTCTACGCCCAGGTCAACCCGCTCAACGGCCGGATCCGCTTCGCCAACGCCGGCCACAACTATCCGATCGTCATCCGCCAGCAGGTGGACGAGGTCGAGGTCAGCGGGCTGCCGCTGGGCGTGGCGGACATGGAGGACTACGCCGAGGAGCAGATCACGCTCAACCCGGGCGAGACGGCCCTGTTCTACACCGACGGCGTGGTCGAGGCCATGAGCGAGCAGGATGAGCTGTTCGGCTTCGCCCGGCTCCAGGAGCTGCTCGGCACGGTCGGCCACCTCAAGCCGCGCGCACTGATGGCCCGCATCCTGGCCGAGGTGCGCGCCTGGGCCAGCGGCCAGGGCCAGGACGACGACATCACGATGGTCTTGCTGCGCCGCCGCCTGACGCGACTGAGCGACGAGCTGCACAGCATCGCCGCCGATGTGGTGGGCCCGCTGACGACCGACGATCTGTGGGCCGCGCTCGGCCTGCACGAGGAGCGCAGCGCCGAGGAGTGGAACGACGTGCTGCGGGCGCTCAGCGATCTGGTCAGCGGCCAGTTCGGCCGCGGCATCGCCCGCGAGATTCTGGGCCAGCTGCGCCCGGTGATTGACGAATATCGGCTGATTGAAGCGTCCGCCCGGGAAGCGCAGGGAGATCATCCATGACTGCCACGACCGATGTTTTGAACTTTATGCCGCTCGACCTGGACACCTTCTCCGGCAGCGAGCGGTTTATGAGCGGCACGCGCCTGGGCGCCGCCTTCGGCCGCGGCATCAAGGCCTATCTGGCCGCCCAGTACCCGGAGGCGATCGAGCACTTCAAAACCGCCCTGATCGCCGCCTATGTCGAGAGCGACGAGAAATCGCAGATCTACGACCGCGAGCGGGCGATCATCTATCTCTACATCGGCAATGCCTGCGCGTTCCATAATGATTGGTCCACCGCCCAGCGCGAGTACCTGGAGTCGGTCCAGACCGATCCGCAGCTGGCCGAGGCCCACTACAATTTGGGCGTCGCCTTCGCCGCCATGGGCCAGATGGACCGGGCGGTCGCGGCCTTCAAGGAGGCGCTGGAGCACAACTCCGGCCTCTACGAAGCCCATTTCGCCCTCGGCCGGGCCTACCACGCCATGGACGACGCCGGCCGCGCCTACATCCACTTCACCTCGGCCCGCGAGCTGCGCCCCCACGCCGGCGAGCCGCTCTACTACATGGGCCTGATGCACCAGGCCCACGGCGCCCACGAGCTGGCCCAGCGCTGCTTCGCCGAGGCCCTGCGCGTCGAGCCGACCTTTATCTCGCCCAACGTCGGCGACGAAGTGCTGGTCAGCAAGTCCGAGCAGGAGGTCGCCAACTGGTACTATCGCCTGAGCGAGGATCTCAAGTCCCAGGGCTACGAGGACGAGGCCAATCGGATCTACCAGGCGCTGCTGCAGTGGAAACCCCAGGAGCACCGGGCGCGCTACCTGCTCGGCAATTTGCTGGCGCGCGGCCGCAAATGGGAGGATGCGCTCAAAGAGTACGCCGCCATCCCGTCCCAGGATCGCTTCTACATCGAGTCCCGGCTGCGGACCAGCGCCATCCTGCGCTTCATGGGCCGCCACCGCGACGCCTACGCCCAGCTCTACAACACCGCCAAGCTCCGGCCCAACGACGGCCTGATCTTTTTGCAGATGGGCAAGCTGCTCTACGACCTGGAGAAGCACCACGCGGCCATGCGGGCCTTCGAGCGGGCGGTCCAGCTGCTGCCCAACGATGCGACGGCCCACTACCTGCTCGGCTTCATGTACACGACGCTCGGCCATGAGTCGTGGGCGCTGGCGGCCTGGCGGCGGGCGGTCGAGCTGGCGCCCCACGCCCACTCGCTGCGCTACGACCTGGGCTACATGTACACCCGCCGCCGCCGCTACGACCTGGCGGCCAAGGAGTTCAGCCAGGTGCTGCTGCACTGGCCCGACGATGTCGAGACGACCTTTATGCTGGGGCTGTGCTACAAGGAGATGCTGGAGCCGGCCCAGGCGATCCCGCTGTTCGAGAAGGTGCTGCGGCGCAACCCGCGCCACAGCCAGGCGCTGTACTACCTCGGCGCCTGCTACCTCCAGGTCGGCAACAGCTCGCTGGGCAAGGCCTACCTGCGCCGCTACGAGCACCTGATCAGCCAGGACGGCGCTCGCCAGTCTGTCAAATCCCCGAAGGGAGGTCGCCGGTGAATCGCATTCAACTTAATATTCCGTCCGACCTGTTGTTCGAGCGGGTGGTCCGCGCCAGCGCCGCCGAGCTGGGCTCGACGATGGGCTTTTCGGCCGAGCGGATCGAAGACCTCAAGCTGGCGGTCAGCGAGGCGGTGACCAACGCGATCGAGCACGGCGGCGGCGGCAGCGCGGCCTCGGTCGAGGTGGTCTTCGAGCTGGACCAGGAGAAGCTTGAGATCGAGATCATCGACCGCGGCCCCGGCGTCTCGTCCTTCAACACCGAGCGGCGGGTCGTCGACGAGGAGCACCTGGACGCCGGCATGCTGCGCGGCTTCGGCATGTACCTGATCAGCGAGCTGGTCGATCAGTACGAGGTCCAAAGCTCCAACCAGGGCACCCGCCTCACGCTGCGCATCTTCCGGCCCAATCCGGCCTAGCGATTTGTCATCCGCCGTTCATCAAGCCTGGTTGCGCGAATCAGCCAGGATCGGCTACCATGGGGCGATTGTACCTAGCGGCCAGGGGGAAAAACTGCTATGAGCGATGCACAAAATGTGATCAAGCGCGAGGAGATCGGCGAGATGGCCATCCTGCGCATCCTGACCAACAGCGTTGACGCGGTGTCCGCCGCCGCGATTGAAAGCGCCTGCACCGACATGCGGGCGATCACGGTCCTCGATTTCGCCGATGTCGCCTTCATCAACTCAGCCGGGATCTCGGTCCTGCTCAAATTCGTCGTCGCCGCCCGCAAGGCCGGCCACAAGATTTTCAGCATCCACGTCAGCCCGCACCACCAGAAGATTTTCAAAATGGTCGAGATGACCCGCTTCATGCCGATTATCGAGGAGCAGGATCTCGCCAGCTACGCCGCCTAGCGGCCCGCGCTTTTCGCCGCCCCCGGGTCCGCCGGGGGCGTTTTGATTCTGGCGCGCCGCCGCAGATCGGTCTATGATAGGCGCAGCCGCTTTGAAAGAGCAGGAGCCTGGATGAACCCGCATGAACTGAAAGCCTATCTCAACGCCCTGGTCGCCCACGACATCAAGCTCAGCACGATGATCTGGGGGCCGCCGGGGATCGGCAAGTCGAGCATCGTGGCCCAGGTCGCCGCCGCCCACAAGCTTGAGTGGATCGACCTGCGCCTGTCGCAGCTGGCGCCGACCGATCTGCGCGGCCTGCCGGTGCCCGAGGGCGGCGTGTCGCGCTGGCTGCCGCCCGAGTTCCTGCCCCAGGCCGGGGCCGGCGTGCTGTTTTTGGATGAATTGAACATGGCGCCGCCGACGATGCAGGGCATGGCCCAGCAGCTCATCCTCGACCGGCGGGTCGGCTCCTACGAGGTGCCGGACGGCTGGTTTATCTGGGCGGCCGGCAACCGCAAGGAGGACCGCGGCTCGGTCTTCGATATGCCGGCGCCGCTGGCCAACCGCTTCGTCCATCTGGAGGTCGAGCCGGATTTCGCCAGCTTCAAGGACTACGCCCTGGCGGCGGCGATCGACGAGCAGCTCATGGCGTTCCTGTCGTTCCGCACCGGCCTGCTCCACCAGATCGACACCCGCCAGCCGGCATGGCCCTCGCCGCGCTCCTGGATGATGGCCGACCCGCTGTTCAAGGCCGGCCTGGACATCGCCCCGGTGGTCGGGCCGGTCGCCGCCGCCGAGTTCCAAGCCTTCCTCGCAGTCTATCAGCACATGCCCGATCTCGATGCGATCCTGCGCGGCGAAGGATCGGCCATCCGCTTCCCCGAGGAGCCGGCGCGGCGCTACGCCGCGACGATCGGCCTGACGCTGCGCGTGCGCGAGGCGCGCGAGGGCTATCACGCCTTCGCCTGGATGGCCGAGCAGGCCGGCGCCGAGTGGGTCCAGCTGTTCGCCGGCGATCTGTTCCGCCTGCTGCGCGCCCGCGGCCAGATGGCGGCGCTGGCCCAGCTGATCATGCAGGACCAGCGGTTGCAACAGCACGTGAGCCAGTTCCAGCAATTGCTGGTGGGCTGAGGAGGCCGCCATGCAGCCTGATCCGCAGCTGGAGCGGGCGGTCAGCGCGGCGCTGATCCGCCTGCGCGTGCGCTCGCCCTACCTCGCCACGCTGGCGCTGTTCGCCGCGATCGCGCCCAGCGACGAGCAGCCGACCGGCGCCACCGACGGCCGCACGATCTATCTGAACCCCGAGTATTTCGGGCGCCTGCCGCCCGCCGGCCAGGACGTGGCGCTGCTGCACCTGGTGCTGCACGCCGCGCTTTGCCACGTCGCGCGCCGGGCCGAGCGCGAGCCCTGGCTCTGGAACACCGCCTGCGATCTGGCGGTCAACGGCATCCTGGCCCAGCAGCAGGGCCTGAAGCTGCCCGACACGCTGCTGCGCGATCCCGAGCTGGAGCGCTGGAGCGTCGAGGAGATTTACGAGTTCCTGCTGGTCCATCCCAGCCGCGCGCCGCTGCTGGAGGAGCCGGATCTGCTGGACGCGGCGCCCGACGATTCCTGGAAGGCCGGCTACGGCCTTGATGATCCGACCCAGCCGCCCGCCGCCGCGCAACAAACCTACTGGCGCAAGGCCCGCGATCAGGCCGAGGTGATCGCCATCGCCGCCGGCTCGGAACTGTCGCCTGGCCTCCGGCGCGAGCTGGGGACGCTTGAGCCCGGGAAGCTGGACTGGCGCGCCCACCTCTGGCGCTTCCTGGTGCGGACGCCGACCGATTTCCAGGGCTACGACCGCCGCTTCATCCACAGCGGGCTGTATCTGGACGCGCTGGAGGGCGAGAGCGCCCGCGTCCATATCGCGATCGACACCAGCGGCTCGATGAGCACGCCCCTGGTGTCGATGGTGATGAGCGAGGCGCAGGGCATTGTCAGCGCCTATCCGTATCTTGTCTGCGAGCTGTATTTCGCGGATACCGCGCTGCACGGTCCGCATCTGCTGCGCGCCGACAGCGCGCCGCCGATCCCCGAGGGCGGCGGCGGGACCGATTTCCGCCCGTTCTTCGCCGAGGTCGAGCGGCCCGAGCGCCGCGACTGGAACGCGGTCTGCGTCTACCTGACCGACGGCCATGGCCAGTTTCCCGATGAGGCGCCGGCGCTGCCGACGCTTTGGATTGTCACGCCCGGCGGGCGCGACCTGGAGGACTTCCCCTTCGGCGAGACGGTGCGGATCATGCCCGACTAACCCTGGCGCCGGCGGGTGTGACAGCACCTGTCACAGCCGCCGGCTATGCTTCCCGCGCGCCGCGTTGGCGGCTTTCGCACGGGAGGATGCCATGGGACGGTTTTTCTCCGCGCTGTACGTGTTTCTGGGCGGCGGCGACGGCGAGGAGCTGCGCGGCGCCGCGATCGACGCTTTGCGCGCCAAGGCGCTGTCCGCCCAATTCGCCGAGACGGAGCCTGACGATCCGCTCATCGATTGCCGGATCTCTGTCGGCCCGGCGGCGGGCGAGCGCTGGATGCTGGTGCAGGGCTCCTACTCGCTTGGCTCCGATGATCCGGTCGCGGCGGCGCGCTGGCTTTCGGGCGAGCTTGGCGCCGCCGTGCTGCTGGCCGATATCCACGACAGCGATGTCCTGTCGCTCTGGCTGTGCCGCGATGGCGCGCTCCTCGACCGCTACGTCAACGATCCCGGGTATTTCGGCGGCCCCGTCAGCAAGCGCGAGCGCCAGGCGGTGGCCGGCCGCCCAGACGTTTGGGCCGATCTGCTGATCGGCGACGCCGCGCCCGATCAGCTCCGCGAGGCATGGGACGCGCGGCCGGTGTTTTGCGAGGACGTTTTCGCGCAGGTCGCCGCGCTGCTCGGGATCAATCAGCACCACGCCTTTGGCCTGCGCGAGGAGGATCTGCCCGCCGCGACCCGCATGTCGTTCCGCGCGATCAAGCCGCCGCGCTACCGAGTGCCGATGCAGGGGCCGCCGCTGCTCCGGCGCGGCCCGCATCCGGTCGCCATACGCGACGCCGCCGGCGGGCCGCTT
This sequence comes from Herpetosiphonaceae bacterium, assembly GCA_036406115.1. Lineage (GTDB taxonomy): Bacteria > Chloroflexota > Chloroflexia > Chloroflexales > Herpetosiphonaceae > DASWWB01. Next base: position 1,469 of record DASWWB010000488.1, on the reverse strand, counting down.
GAGCCGATCAATTTCACCCTCTCCAATGTTGGCGGGCCGGGCAGCGGCCTCATGCTGCGCCTGAGCGGCTCGGCCCTCGGCGAGGGATTGATCGATGTCACGGGGGTTCGCGTCAGGGACCGGGGCTCCGATGAATTCATCGCCGCCGAGATGAGACAGCAGGACGCGCAGACGGTCCTCGCGCGCTTGCAGGGGATCGAACTGCCGCCCGGAATCATCGACAGCGACCAGCCCCTGGAGCAGTGGGAGTGGCGCCACGTGCTGCGCGCGCAAGCCCAGGCCTGGACGATGGTGTGGATCGACGGGATCGGGCTGGCGCCGGGGCGCGGCGAGCTGCTGATCGAAGCGGCGCCGATCGGCTGGGCGTTCGACGCCCAATATGATCTCACCCTGCCCTGTGTGATCGAGCCCCGGCCGCGCCGGCCGCTGCGCGCCGACCCGAATCAGCCCAACGCCGGCTTCACGATGTCGGGTCGCCGCGACTATGTGTGCGCCCGGCTGACGCTACGGGCGCCGGCTGCGGCGGTCGGCGCGGCCTTCGAGCCGGCCTTCGCCCGCTGGTATGCGGCGATCAGCCCGCCGCCGACCGCGCGCTACCTGGTCATCAGGAACCTCGATCACCAATCGCGGAACGAGGTGGCGGAGCTGCGGGCCGCGTCGATTCCTGACGGTCGCCGCTGGCGCAGCTTGCGCCGGTCATTTCTGGCCTGCGCGGATGTTACGGTGCGGGTCGTGGAAGGGCCGACCGACGGCTGCGCTGTCGAGTTCGGCGGGCGGGCGGACTTTTATGGCGCGCTCGGCGGCTGGTTTGTGGGCTCGACGCTCCAGTTCGAGCGCGACGAGGGCGGCGCGGCGCCGCAGCTCTGCCTGTGGGTCAGGCCGCGCGGGCTGCCGCCGGAAAAGATTGAGCGGCTGGGGCGCGTGTTGGGTGAGATCGTTGATGAGCTGATGCGCGGCCTCGATGGCATGCAGGCCTATGTCTGCGACTGGAGCGAGGAATATGCTGGCGTCGGCACCGCGTATGAGCGGCTGTGCGGCGTCAACGGGACTGTCACGGAAAGCCGCTCCTGGGGGGCGCGCTGGCTGCGCGGCGTCTCGGAGCGGATCTGGCTGGGGCCGGAGCTGCGGGCGCTGCTGGCCGATCCCGGGGCGCTGGCGGAGGTCGCCGAGATCGCGGTTGTCGGCGACACCTGGCGGGTGGCGCTCAAGCCCGGCGCCTCGCTGGATGAGCTTGAGCGGCTGCTGGCGCCGATCCTGCCCGGCGCTGACGACTGGCGCAGTGTTCACGATGCGTACTACGCCGATCTGCGCCGGCGCCGGGGCATCGAGCAGCCCTGATTTGACAGCCCCCGGCGGCTCTGGTATAAACGCCGCCAAGTGAATAACGCTACGGGAGCCTGGGGTTGACCAGGCTGAGACGCCGACTATCTACTGTCGCAGACCGTCTGAACCTGATCTGGGTCATGCCA
>DASWWB010000487.1:0-2422 GCA_036406115.1 Herpetosiphonaceae bacterium | reverse complement strand
CGCCCGTCGAGTCGTTTTGCCTGTTTTTCGCGCCCGGCGCCGTCGAGTCGGTCCGCCGCAGCCTCGCGGCGCCCTTGGACCGCCTGCTCGACGATCCCCTTCCTGCCGGGCTGCCGGAGCGCCCGTTCGTCGAGCGCACCTATCCTCACGACGACCTGCTGTCGCCGGCGCTGTTCGGCCTGCGGGCGGAGCTGGCGGCGGGACCGCGCGAGCCGGGCTGGCTCTCGGAGCGCTTTCATGCAGTGCTGGAGCGCATGCTGGTGGCCCATCAGCGGGTCGGCGCCGAGATCGCGCTGCTGCCCGCCGCCCGCCGGGCGACCCGCGAGGAGCTGTACCGCCGGGTCCACCTGGCCCGCGACTACGCCCGCGCCCTGTTCGACGCGCCGCTCAGCCTCGATGAGCTGGCCGGCGTGGCGGGGCTCTCGCCCAACCATCTGCTGCGGGCGTTCCGCCAGGCGTTCGGCCAGACGCCCCATCAGTACCTGACCGGGCTGCGGCTGGACCGCGCCCGCCAGCTGCTGCGCGAGACCGATGATCCGGTGACCGAGATTTGCCTGGCGGTGGGGTTTTCGAGCCTGGGGAGTTTCAGCTGGCTGTTCCGCCGCGCGGCGGGCGAGCCGCCCCTGCGCTACCGCCGCCGCTTCCGGTGATTTTCGAGAAGCGCCGCCGCCGCCCCGGGTGTATGCTGGGGCTGATCAGTCGCGCGAGCCTTGGCGCTCGCCACAGGAGGCACCCATGGGCGAAGGATTGGCACTCGGGCCGCTCGGGCAGATCGCCCTGCCCGTCGAGGACCCGGAGCGGGCGACGGCGTTTTACCGCGACACGCTCGGCCTGCCCCATTTGTTCAGCGCCGGGCCGCTGGCCTTTTTCGATTGCGGCGGCGTCCGCCTGATGCTCAGCCCGCCGGAGGGCGACGGGCCGCGCGCCGGCTCGACGCTGTATTTCAAGGTGGGCGACATCGCGGCGGCCCACGCCGCTCTCCAGGCGCGCGGCGTGGCCTTCGTCGACGAGCCGCATGTGATCGCCGAAATGGCCGACCACACCCTCTGGATGGTCTTTTTCCGCGACAGCGAGGGCAATCTGCTGGGCTTGATGAGCGAAGCGCCGCGCTGAGGCTTCCCCGCGCCGAACCGCATCACGGGCTGCGACTCAGCGAGTCGCGGCCCTTCCGCTTGGGCGCTGCCTACGAGTCCAATACCTCCTGGGGATGGTCGAGCAGCTCCTGGGCCAGCTCGTAGTAGCGCCCGACATGCACGCCGTCCATCAGCGCATGATGGACCTGGACCGCCAGCGGCATCATGCGGGCGCCCTCCTCGAAGCGGAATTTGCCCCAGGCGATGCGCGGCACCGAGTCGATCGGATTAAGATGGACGGGATGCTGCATGCTGGTGAAGGAGACCCAAGGGATGCTGGTCATGAACAGCAGATCATCCTGCCCCGGCCCGTCTTCGAGGACGATCTGGGCCTTGACGGCGGCGATGCGCTCGGCGGCCAGCGCGGCGAAGGCGGCGTACGACGGATCGTAGGTGATCGAGCAGAAGCTGAATAGGTCGCCGTCGGTCAGCACGGTCGGCGAGGGATGGACCGCCTCGTGCTCGACGACGCTGTCGCCGCGGATCCGCAGCCGGAACGGCGCCAGCAGGTTGGCCGCCCGCGCCAGCAGATAGGTCGCGCTGATATTGAAGGACAGGCCGCGCTGCTTGCAGGCGCCGTAGAGCGCCGTCACGTCAACGGCGGCGCACAGGCTGAAGTGGGGATAGGTCAGGCGGTGATAGATCTCGAAGTGCTTGCGCCGGGGCCAGCTCGCCATGTCAATCGTGCGCATACAGGATTCCTCCATAACCAAGCTCGCCAAATTGTAGCAGATGCGCCGCCGGCTTTCGGACAGCAAGGCAGGGGCGCCGCCGTCCTTTGGGACAGCGAGTTCGACAGTTTCTCGATGGCATGATACGCTACGGGGGCTGTGCAAGGAGGGAGCCATGGACCGCCGCCGCAGAAGGGGCGAATCTGCCGGAGTATCCGCTTTTTTCACTGATCCCGCCGATTTATGAGCGATCGGCGCTGTGCCGCGCGCATGGTTGCGGGCCTCAACCGCGCTGACGGGCTGCGCTGGCTGCCCGGGCTCCGGCATGGGCGCGCTCCGTGGCAGGGCTGGCGGCGGCCTGTCTCCGCCGGCACGTGGCTGAGCTTCGGGCTGCTGGTGTTGGCGGGCATTGCGGGCATCCTCCTGGTGGGGCGGGCCTTTGACCTCCGCCTGCTGCCGGGCGAGCCGCTGCACTCCGATCTCCAAGCCAACTACCAGCCCGACGCGCGGCTTGCGGTGCCGCCGCTTTTGCCGCAGGTGATCGCGGAGGTTCTCGGCGATCTGCGAGTGCCGCAGCCGCAGGACCCGTCGGCGCCGCCCGGCATTCAGGCGCCCGGC
>DASWWB010000486.1:0-18111 GCA_036406115.1 Herpetosiphonaceae bacterium | reverse complement strand
GCCGACCCCTGCGGCAGCGGCGGAGATTCTGGAGCCCGACCGCTCCCGTCTGGCCAGCGCCGCGCTGCGGGCCCCGACGCCGGCGCTGCCGCGCGAGGGCGGCGGGCTGCCGCTGTCATTCATCCCCAACGCCGGCCAGAGCGCCGCGGCGGTTCGCTTCCAGGCCCACGGCGGAGCGGGCGACAGCCTGTTTTTCTCGGCCTCCGGCGTGAGCCTGACGCTGCCTGGCGAGCTGACCGACCCCGCCGGCGCCGCGAATGACCGGCCCGCGACGGCGCAAACGCTCAGCGTGAGCTTCCAGGGCACGAAGGGCGCGGCGGCGATCCAGCCGGCGTCGCCCTTGCCCGGCGTCGCCAACTTTCTGACCGGCAGCACCCGGGCCGAGTGGAAAACCAATCTGCCGACCTACGCCGGCCTCGCCTACGACGAGCTGTACCCGGGGATCGATCTCAGCTACGCCGGCAGCGCGGGCGCGCTGAAAAGCACCTACACGGTCGCCCCGGGCGCCGATCCCGCGCTGATCCGGTGGCGCTATGAGGGCGCCGCCGACGCCAGGGTCGCGCCGGACGGCTCGATGTCGATCCTCCTGGGCGACGGCCGGGCCGACACGCCGGCGCCGGCCATCAGCGAATCGGCGCCGGTCGCCTGGCAGGAGCGCGACGGCCGCCGCCAGCCGGTCGAGGTCGCCTATCGCCATCTGGGGGATGGAGGTTTCGGCTTCAGCGTGGGCGCGTACGATCGCAGCCTGCCGCTGATCATCGACCCGCTGCTGACCTACAGCGCCACCATCGGCGGCGCCAATCAGGATTCCGCCCAGGCGATCGCGTTCGGCAGCGGCGGCGCCAAGTACGTCGCCGGCCACACCCAATCGCGGGGCTTCCCGACCGCGACCCCGTACCAGAGCGCTGCCGGCGGCGGCACTGATGTCTTCGTCGCCAAATTCAGCGCGGCGGGCGCCCTGGTCTACAGCACCTACCTGGGCGGCTCGGGCAACGACCTGGCCGGCGGCATCGCGGTCGACGCCTCCGGCAACGCGCATATCATCGGCACCACGGATTCCTCGAACTTCCCGACCCAGAATCCGCGCCAGGCGGCGAAAGCCGGCTTGGCCGATGCGTTCGTCACGAAGCTCAACGCCAACGGCAACGGACTGCTCTACAGCACCTACCTGGGCGGCTCGGCCAACGACGGGGGCTCGGCCATCGGCCTCGACGCCAGCGGCAACGCCCTGCTGGCCGGCTACACCGAGTCGACGAACTTCCCGACCCAATCGCCCGGCCAGGCGGCCAACGGCGGCGGGCGCGACCTGTTTATCGCCAAGCTCGCATCCGGCGGCGCGACCCTGAGCTACAGCACCTATTGGGGCGGCAGCGCCGCCGACACCGGCGCGGCGATCGCGGTCGACAGCAACGGCAGCGCCTATGTCGCGGGCTGGACGGACTCCGCCAATTTCCCGCTCGCCTTCGCCTACCAATCGATCCTGCGCGGCACCCGCGACGCCGTGCTGCTGACGCTCGGGCCAGGGGGACTGGTCTCGTTCAGCACCTATTTCGGCGGCTCCGACATCGACCAAGCCCATGGCGTGGCAGTCGACTCCTCCGGCAGCATGTATCTCGGCGGCATGACCACCTCCAGCAACATGCCGCGCCAGAGCGCCTACCAGTTTAGCTTCGGCGGCGTCGCCGACGGGTTCGTCGCCAAGTTCACGGTGGGAAGCAAGGGCGCGATAGGCCTGGGGTTCAGCACCTATCTGGGCGGCTCCGGCGACGACCGGGTGCTGGGGCTCGCGCTGTATTCCGGCACGCCGTGGATCACCGGATCGACCCAATCCGCCAACTTTCCCGTCCTGGGCGCCTACCAGGCCGCCAAAGCCGGCGGCGCCGACGCCTTCATCGCCAACTTCTCGGCCCCCGGCCAGCTGCTGCAAAGCACCTACTACGGCGGCGCCGGCGATGAGAGCGGCCTCGCCATCGCCGTCGCCAGCGTCTCGATGTCTGTCAGAGTGGCGATCGCCGGCGCGACGACCTCCGCCAACCTGCCGACGCTCCAGGCCATCCAGACGAGCTACCAGGGCGGCGGCGACGGCTTTGTCGCCGAGCTGGCCCTGATCAGCAATTCGCTGGCCCACGCGACCTATCTGGGCGGCGCCGGCGCCGAAACCGGCAGGGCGGCGGCGGTTGACGCCGGCGGCAACGCCTACGTGGTCGGCCACACCGACTCGGCGGCCTTCCCCACCGCCGGGCCCGCCCAAGCAGCGCTGGGCGGCAAAACCGATGTCTTCGTCACCAAGCTGAACCCCGCCGGCACTGCGGCCGTTTACAGCACCTACCTGGGCGGCGCCAACGACGATCTCGGGTTCGGCATCGCGGTCGACGGCAGCGGCAACGCGATCCTGACCGGCTACACGGATTCGACGAACTTCCCGGTCCAGTCGGCCCACCAGGCGGCGAGCGGCGGCGGGCGCGATCTGTTCGTGGCGAAGCTCAACGCCGCCGGCAACGGCTTGGTCTACAGCACCTACCTCGGCGGCGCCGGCAGCGACGCGGGGACGGCGGTCGCGCTGAGCAGCGCCGGCGTGGCCTATGTGGCGGGCTGGTCGTCGTCGCTCAACTTCCCGCTGGTCAGCCCCTCGCAAAACGTCCGCTTCGGCAAGCAAGACGCCGTGCTGGCGCGGCTTTCGACCACCGGCCAGGTCAACTACAGCACCTACCTGGGCGGCGGCGATTTCGACGAAGGCCGGGCGGTCGGCGTCGATGGCGCCGGCAACATGTACATCGCCGGCTGGACCACATCGTCGGAAACCCTCGCGGATCCCGCGTTCCAGCCCAGCCCCGGCGGCGAGAGCGACGGCTTCGCGATCAAGCTTTCGTCGACTGGCGCGCTGCTGTACCACACCTACCTGGGCGGCGCCGGCAATGACGAGATCAACGGCCTGGCGGTGACCGGCGCGGGCGAGGCGATCGTCGCCGGCTCGACCCAATCGGCGAATTTCCCGATCTCCGATTCGACCGTGTTCCAGGTGACGAAAGCGGCAGGCGCCGACGCCTTTGTCACCAAACTCACCAGCGACGGCCGCGAGATTCATTTCAGCACCTTCCTGGGCGGCGCGGGCGAGGACCAGGCCCACGGCGTGCGGCTCGACAGCGCCCAGAACGTGATGGTCGCCGGCGCGACCACCTCGGCCAACTTCCCGCTGGCCCGCGCCATGCAGACCAGCCTGGGCGGCGCGACCGACGCCTTCGCCAGCGTGCTGTCGCCAACCGGCACCGCGCTGCGCTTCAGCACCTACCTGGGCGGCGCCGGCGTTGACGCCGCCTACGGCCTGGCGGTCGATGCGAGCCGGAATATCGTCCTGACCGGCGCGACCGCCTCCGCCAACTTCCCGACCCTGCCGGCGACCGGCGCGAGCGTCAACGGCAGCGATGTCTTCATCACCAAGCTGGATCCGCATCCGCCGGAGGCGCCGGCAGCGCTCCAGGTCGCCGCAGCCACGACCTCGACCCTGACCCTGAGCTGGAGCCCGGCGGTCGATAACACCGCGACGACCGGCTACAACGTCTATCGCAATGGCGCGCTGATCGGCCAGCCGGCCACTCCGGGCTTCCTGCTGACCGGCCTCAGCCCGCACACGACCTATCCGATCACCGTGACAGCGCGCGACGCCGCCGGCCATGTCTCGCCGGCCAGCGCCACGCTGAACGCCGTCACCGCCAACACCAGCCCGGTCGCGGCGCTGAGCGTGGCCCCGTCGAGCGGCCCGGCGCCGCTGGCGGTCGCCCTGACCGCGACGGCCAGCGACGCCGAGCAGGATTCGCTCAGCTACCTGTGGGATTTCGGCCACGGCGACGTGCTGCTCATCGGCGGCCCGACGGCCAACTACACCTATCCCAGCCAGGGCGTCTACACCGCCAAAGTGACGGTGAGCGATCCCTTCGGCGGTGTCGCAGTCGCCACCGTGACCATCACCGCGACCAACGCGCCGCCCAGCGCCGCCCTCTCGGCGACGCCCGACGAAGGCCCAGCGGCACTCACGACCACCCTGACCCTCGCAGCCAGCGACCCGACCGATGATCCGCTCACCGCGACCTGGGATTTCGGCGACGGCACCGGGATCGTCGGCGGCCTGAGCCACAGCCACGTCTACGCCCGCGCCGGCGTCTACACGCCGACCGTGACGGTGCAAGACCCTGGCGGCCTCGCCGCCTCCGCCAGCGCCGTGGTCCGCGTGCTGCCGCCGCTGGTGCGGTGGAGCGCGCCCGCCTACGCCGGCAGCGAGCGCGACGGCGCGGCGCTGCTGACGGCGACCCTCAGCTACCCGGCGGCAGTCACCGCCACTGTCACCTACCGCACCATCTCCGACACCGCGACCCCAGGCGCCGATTACGCGCCCGTGGTCGGCACGCTCACCTTCGCCCCCGGCCAAACGGTCGCCAACGCAGCCGTGACGCTCGTCGACGACGGCCTGCGCGAAGCCGACGAGCAGCTGACCGTGGCGCTGGCCGATCCGGTCAATCTCACCGTGGGCGGCCCCGATATCGCGGTCGTCACCATCCTCGACGCCAGCCCGCTCCCGGTCGTCCGCTGGGATTCGCCGCTGGGGATCGCGCCCGAGGCCGACGCGACGGCGACGCTGACCGCGACCCTCAGCGCCCCGTCGTCAGCGCCGGTGACGGTCGCCTATGCGACGGTCGCCGACAGCGCGCTGCCCGGCGACTACGTTCCGGTCAGCGACACGCTGGTCTTCGCCCCCGGCGTCGTGACCGCCACGCTGGAGATCGCGCTGCTGGACGACAGCGAGAACGAGGCCGACGAGCGGCTGATTGTGCGCCTGAGCGATCCAGCCGGCGCGGCGCTTGATGTCGCGGAGCTGCGCGACGCCTTCGTCCAGATCGTCGACGACGAGGTGCCGGTGCTGAATCCGCCGCCGGCCGCCAACCCGGCCGCGCCCACCGATCCGGTGAGCAGCACGGCGTTCCTGTACGAGGGCTCGGCACCGATCCAGACCGGCGTGCCAACCGGCACGATCGTCTACACCCGCGGCGCCGTGCTGCGCGGCCAGGTCGTCGACGGCGCCGGCCAGCCGCTGCCCGGCGTGCAGATCAGCATCCTGGACCATCCCGAGTTCGGCCAGACCGAGAGCCGGGCCGACGGCATGCTCGATATGGCGGTCAACGGCGGCGGCCTGCTGACCGTTGTGTACGAGAAGGCCGGCTACCTGCCGGCGCAACGGACCATCGACGTGCCCTGGCGCGATTTCGCCTGGCTGCCCGAGGTGGCCCTGCTGCCGCTTGACCAGCAGGTGACGCCGATCGACCTGCATGACCCGGAGACGCCGCGCGTGGCCCAGGGCGCGCCGGTCAACGACGGCGACGGCGAACGCCAATCGACGGTGTTTTTCCCCTCGACCGTGACCAGCGCCACCGCCACCCTGGCCGACGGCAGCCAGGTCGAGCTGTCGTCGCTCCACGTCCGCGCGACGGAATACACGGTCGGCGAGCGCGGCCCCGCCGCGATGCCCGGGGCGCTCCCCGCCAACAGCGGCTACACCTACGCGGTGGAGATGAGCATCGACGAGGTCCAGGCGCTCGGCGCCACGACGGTCGAGTTCAATCAGCCCCTGATCAACTACACTGAGAACTTCCTCGACTTCCCGGTCGGCACGATCGTGCCGACGGGCTACTACGACCGCGAGCGGGCCGCCTGGGTGGCCTCGGACAACGGCGTGGTGATGATGGTCCTGGCGGCGACGGACGGGCTGGCCGGCGTCGACTACACCGGCGACGGGATCGCCGACGACGGCGCGGCCTGGCGCATCACCGATGAGGAGCGGGCGGCCCTGGCCGAGCTCTACGCCCCCGGCACGGAGCTTTGGCGCGTCGAAATGCCGCACTTCACGCCCTGGGACCACAACTGGCCCTACGGCCCGCCCGCCGGCTCCGGCCCGCCGCCCGACCAGCCGCCCTCGGGCGAGGACCCCGAGGATCCCAACTGCTACGGCCACGGCTCGGTGATCGGCTGCCAGAAGCAGACCCTCGGCGAGGTGCTGCCGATCGACGGCGCGCCCTTCCAGCTCGCCTACCAGAGCGACCGGGTCCCCGGCCGCGAGACGGCCCGCGCCCTCAAGATCCCGGTGACCGGGGCGCCGCTGGCGGCGGAGCCGACCGCGATCAAGGTGGAAATGACGATCGCCGGCCAGCGCATCGAGCAGACGCTCACCGACTGGGAGCCCAACCAACATGTGACGCTGACCTGGGACGGCAGCGACGCCTACGGCCGTCCGGTCCAGGGCGCGCTGCCCGCTGAAGTCAATGTGACGTATGTCTATCCCGCCGAATACAAAACGCCGGGCGAGTTCGATCAAAGCTTCGGCCAGTTCGGCACGGGCACCGCGATCGGCCGCAGCAGCGACCGCTCGTCGGTCGAAATCGGCAAGACCTGGAAAAACCAGCTCGGCGGCCTGAACGCCGCCGACCAGGGGCTGGGCGGCTGGACGCTCGATATCTATCACTCCTACGACAGCGACAGCCGGACGCTCTTTTTGGGCAACGGCAAGCAGCGCACCGCCGACACCGTCTCCCGGGCCATCTCGACGCTGGCCGGCGGCGACTACCAGCCGCAGCCCGGCGACGGCCTGCCGGCGACCGGCGCGCCGCTCTACTGGCCGAACGACGTCGCGTTCGGTGCCGACGGCAGCGCCTACATCGCTGATCGCTTCAACCGTCGCGTCCGGCGCATCGACGCCAGCGGCGTGATCACCACGGTGGCCGGGACCGACGACTGGGAGGCGCCGACCGGCGACGGCGGACTGGCAACCGAGTCTTATCTGCACGAACCGGTGGCGGTCGCGCTCGACGGCGACGGGATACTGTTTATCGCCGACGAGAGCAATAACTGTGTCCGCAAGGTCGCCCCGGACGGGATCATCACCACCGCCGTCGGCTTTTGCGGCGATCCGCAGGAGGCGCCGCCCGGCACGACGCTGCTCGACGGGCCCCGCGATCTCGCGTTCGGCGCCGACGGCGCGCTCTACGTCGTCAATGGCAACGCGAACGAGGTGCTGCGGGTCGTCGACGGCGTCGCGACCCAGGCCGCGCAGGTGGATTATCCCACGAGCGTCGCCGTCGCCGCCGACGGCACCCTGTACGTCAGCACCTGGGATAATATCGTCGTGCGCCAGGCCCCTGGCGGCGCGCCGGAGACAATCGCCGGGACGGGCGTGGCGGGCTTTTCCGGCGACGGCGGCTTGGCCGAATCCGCCCAACTGTATTCCCCCTCCGCGCTGCTGCTGGATGCGACGCAGTCGACGCTCTACATCGCCGATAGCGGCAACCAGCGCATCCGCTCCGTCGATCTCGCGACCGGGATCATCACCACCACCGCCGGCGTGTCGTGGACAATCAACCAGGAGCGGCTGTTGGGCGACGGCGGGCCGGCGACGGCCGCCAAGCTCGATTGGCCGACCGGCCTCGCGCAGGGCGCCGACGGCGCGCTATACCTCGCCGACAAGGACAATAACCGCGTCCGCCGGATCGGCGCCGACGGCGTCATCACGACCGTGGCGGGCACCGGCCAGGGCGGCTACGCCGATCAGTGGGGTGATTACGGCCCGGCCGCCAAGGCCAGGTTCGACTTCATCACTGCGCTGACCCCCGCGCCCGACGGCAGCCTCTACGTCTTGGCCGACGGCCGCGTGCGCCGAATCGGCGCCGACGGCATCATCACGACTGTCGCCGGCGGCGGCGATTGCCTCGGCTGCGACGGCCCGGCGCGCGAGATCGAAATTGAATCGCGGTCCTGGGCGCTGGCGCTCGGGCCGGACGGCAGCCTCTACATTGGCGGCGACCAGTTCATCGTGCGCATCGGCGCCGACGGCTGGGCCACGACGATCGCCCGCTCGCCCACCGAAGATCCGCTTGAAATCCGCGCGCTGGCCGTGAACGCCGCCGGCGACGTGTACTACACGCGGGGCTTCGTCTCCGGCATCTATCAGCTCCAGCCCGACGGCTCGGGCCTGCGCATCGCCGGGAAGCACTATTGGCCGCAAGCCGACCCCGCCCCCGCCGCCGAGGCTTCGCTCTACTCTGTCTCCGCCATGGCCTTCGGGCTGGACGGCAGCTTGTATCTGGTGGACTCCGACCATGTGGTTCGGCAGCTCGGGTCGGACGGGATCGTGCGCACGATCGCAGGCCTCCGCAACAACCATGGCTACAATGGCGACGGCCATCCGGCGCTCGAAACGCAGTTCGCCGCGCCCAGCGATCTGGCGTTTTTGCCTGAGGGCGGCTACTACCTCGCCGACACCTCCAACAATCGCATCCGGCTGGTTGGCGAGAACGGGATTGTCTCAACGATCGCCGGCAACGGCGTGGAGGGCGACGCCGGCGACGGCGGCTCGCCGACCGCAGCCGAACTCCACCAGCCCGACAACATTGCGGTCGGCCCCGACGGTCGGCTGTTTATCGGCTCCAACTACGGCAGCATGGCCCGTATCCGTGTCGTAGCGCCCTCGCTCCCCGGCGTCGCCATGGACGAGACCAGCGTGCCCTCGGAGGACGGACGCGAGCTGTATGTCTTCGACCGCGCCGGCCGCCACCTGCGGACTATGGACACCACGACCGGCGCACCGCTCTATCAGTTCGGCTACGACGCCGAGCAGCGCCTGGCCAGCGTCACCGACGCCTTCAGCCGCACCACCGCGCTGGCCTACGGCGACGGCGCGGTGACCGTCACCGCGCCCGGCGGCGAGCAATCGACGCTCGCGCTTGATGAAAACGGCTATCTGGCCTCGCTGGAGAATCCGCTCGGCCACGCCACCTCCTTCACCCACGACCAGGACGGCCTGCTCACGGCCATGCAGCGCCCCGGCCAGGGCGCCTACGCCTTTGAGTATGATGAGCTCGGCCGGCTCGAAAAGGACACCGATCCGACCGGCAGCGCCAAAACCCTCACCCGCATCGAGCACGCCCGCGGCTACACGACCACCTTCGCCGTCGGCAGCGCGCCGCCCACGATCTTCGGCGTGGAGACCCTGCCAACTGGCGACCGCCGTGAGATCACCATCGACGAGCAGGGCAATCGCACCGAGCGCCTCCGCGCCGCCGACGGCACGATCACCGTGACCGCCCCCGACGGCGCGGTCCTGACCGCCACCGAGCAGCCCGACCCGCGCTTCGGCATGCAGGCCACCACCGTCAGCGGCATCCAGCTCGTCTCCGCCGACGGCCAGACCTCGGAGCTGTCCGCCCAGCGCGACACCTCCCAGACCAGCGCCGACGATCTGCTCGCGTTCGGCGTTCAGTCCGACACGGTCGTGGTCAACGGCCGCGCGTCAACCACAACGTTGGACGCCGCCACCAACACCCTGACCGAGACCAACCACCTCGGCGTGTCGACCGTCACCCGCACCAACGCCCGCGGCCAGCTGGTCGAGGAGCGCCGGCCGGGCCAGCAACCAGTCTTCTATGAGTATGACGAGCGCGGCCGGCTGCTCGCCACCCGCCAGGGCCCGCAGGTCTGGACCTACGCCTACGACAGCCGCGACCGGCTGATCACCAGCACCAACCCGCTCTCCGAGCGCATGGGCTACCGCTACGACGCCGCCGGCAACCTGACCAGCGAGATCATGCCCGACGGCCGGACGACAGTCTATGGCTACAACCCCGCCGGCCTGCGCGAGCTGGTCGTCGAGGCGGCCGGCACCAGCGACGCCATCACCACCACCTACGGCTTCGACGCCGCCGGCCGCGTGCTGACGACCACCGTCGGCCTCGGCACCGCGCTGGCGCGGGTCGATGTCACCGCCTACAACGCCGACGAGACGATCAAGCACACCATCCTCAATTTCAAGGACGGCGTCTTCGATCCCGCCATCCCCGACGAGGATGTCCGCACCACCTACGGCTACGACGCCGCCGGCCGCCCCAGCTGGAGCCGCACCAGCGGCAACGACAGCTACGGCCGCGTCACCCACTACACTGCGCTGGGCAAGGTGGATTGGGTGGTCGATAATCCCCGCGATGCGACCGGCGCGCCCTTCGTCCCCACGCCGGCCACGCTGCGCCCCTACGATCCCGCCCGGCCGAGCGAGAATATCCTCACCCGCTACGCCTACGACGGCTTGGGCCGCACGACCCTCATCACCGAGACCGGCCACCTGGCGGGTGAGCCGCAGGTGATTGGCGGCGTGCCGGTCTGGCCGGCCGCTCCGCCGCTGGTCACGCGGATGGACTACGATCTCTACCATCCCATCTCGGTGACCCGCAACTTCCGGCCCGAGATTCCCGCCAGCGCGCTCGATTCCAGCGCGAATGTCCAGTCGTTCACCGCCTACAACGAGGCCGGCGATCTGGCCGAGGTGACGGACGCCCTGGGCCGCCGCACGCTGATCGACTACGACGCGCTGCGCCGCCCGATCACGACGACGGTCAATCTCGACGACGGCGATCCCCTGACCGATCCCGGCACCGATCGCATCGCGGTGACCCGCTATGATGCCGCCGGCCGGGCCTTCGAGACCATCCAAAATTATGTCGACGGGGCCTGGGACCCCGCCAAGCCCGACCAGGACCGCGTGACCCGCCGCTCCTACGACGCGCTCGGCCGGGTCATCACGACCACCGTAAACGTCGTCGACGGCGTCAGCTCGCCCGCCGAGCCGGCCACCGATCTGCTCAGCGCGGTCGGCTACAGCCCCATCGGCACGGTCGTCACGGCGACCGACGCGCTCGGCCGGCGCGCGGTCACCCAGTACAACCAGCTGGCCCAGCCGATCGCCCACATCCGCAACTATCAGGACGGCGATCCGCGCTCCGCGCCCGCCGCCGACGCCGACGTGACCACACGCCTAGCCTACGATCCGCTCGGCCGGCTGCGCGACCAGTGGGCGGCGCCAAGCCCGGAGCTGGGCCTGCCCGGCGTCCGCACCCGCCTCGCCTATGACGCGCTCGGCCGCATCCGCCAAACGATCGCCAACTACGACCCGAGCCAGCCGGCCGGCGCCGTGTTCAATCTCGCCGAGACCCAAACCTATGACGCGCTGGGCCAGCTGGCGCAGCTGGAGAACGCCCGCGGCGTCACCACGACGCTCGGCTACGACGGGCGCGGCCAGCAGATCTCCAGCGAGGTCGCCGGCAGCGGCAGGATCGTCGCCCAGGGCTACGACGGGCGCGGCGCGCTGCGCTGGACCCGCGATGAGCGCGGCGTGCTGACGGTCTATCAGCTCGATGCGCTTGGCCGCGCCGTCGAAACGATCCAGAACTACGAGGACGGCCTGGCGGTGCTGGCCGAGCCCGACCGCGATCTCATCACCCGGACGATCTTCGACCGCGCCGGCCGCCCGCACGCTGAGATCGACGCCAACGGCACCGCCACGATGCTGTTCTACGACGCCGGCGATCGCATCGCCAAGGTGGTCCAGAACTTCACCGGCTTCGGGACGTGGGATCCCGAGATCCCCGACCGCAATGTTCCGACGGTCCTGGGCTACGACCTGGCCGGCAATCTGACCGAGATCCAGCGCGCCGACGGCGGCGTCTGGACGCGCGGCTACGACGCCCGCGACCGGCTCGTGCGCACCACCGATCCGCTCGGCGCCGCCGTGACCTACGGCTACGATCGCGCCGGCAACCAGATTCGCACAACCAACGCCCGCGGCCAGGTGATCGCGTCCCGCTACGACGGGCTGGATCGGCTGGTGGCGCAAACCTATCCTGATGTCCGCAACAATAATCAGCCCATCACCACCACCTGGAGCTACGCCGCCAGCGGCCAGCGCCTGGCGATGGCCGACAGCCATGGCGTGACCCGCTACGGCTATGACGCGCTGCTGCGCACGACGGCGATCACCGACGTGACCGCCGCCACGGCGCCCATCACCAGGGTCGTGGGCTACGCCTACGACGCGCTGGGCAATCGCACCGCCCTGGCCTATCCCGACGGCGCGGTGCTGCGCTACGGCTACGACGCCTGGGACCGCCTCGCGGTCGTCAGCGACACGGCCCGGCCGCTGGTCAGCTACGGCTACGATGCCGCCGGCCGCCTCACCAGCGCCGCCGCGCGCATCTCGACCGGCGTCACCCTCACCGCCAGCTACGGCTACGACGACGCCGACCGGATCACCGCCATCACCTACCTGACGGGGACGGTCCCGATCGGCCAGCTCGGCTACGCCTATGATGCCGCCGGCAATCGCACGGTCATCACCGAGACCTTCGCAACGCCGGATCAGCTGGTCACGAGCCGGGTCCTGAGCGCGACCTACGACGAGCTGACCCGCCTGGTCGATGCGACCGGCAGCGACGGCAGCGCCTGGAGCTACGCCTACGACGGCCGCGGCAACCGGCTCAGCTCCTCGGCGACGCTGACCGCGACCACGACCACCGTGGCCCACGATTTTGATCCCGCCGACCGGGTCGCCGACGCCGCATGGCGCTACGACGCCGACGGCAATGTTCTCACCGACGGCGAGCTGTTCTACGCCTACGACGCCTTCGGCAGGACGATCGGCGTCACCGACACCGGCGGCCTGGCGGTCGCGTTCGGCTACAACGGCGACGGCGTGCGGGTCTGGCAGGAGGTCAACGGCGTTCGCACCGCATATGTCAATGATCTGGCGGGCGGCCTCTCCCAAGTGCTCCAGGAGGAGACCGGCGGGACCGTGACGCCCTACCGCTACGGCCTGGGCCTGCTCGGCACTGACGAGACCTGGCACGTCACCGACGCCCAGGGCACGGTCCGCCAGCTCGTCGGCAGCGACGGGGCGGTCGCGGGCGTCCAGGCCTTCGATCCGTTCGGCACGCCGCTCACGGCCCAGGTCGGCGCGGTGGGCTACGCCGGCGAGTGGCAGGATCCGCGGACGACGCTGGTCAACTTGCGGGCCCGCTGGTACCATCCGGGCCACGGCACGTTCCTGAGCCGCGACCCGGCCCGGGGCGCGCCGAAGACGCCGTACAGCCTCCACCCCTATCAGTACGGCTACAGCAATCCGTTCCTGCACACCGATCCGTCCGGCTGGTGCCCGGAGTATATGAGCCCGCTCGGCTGCCCGTTCTACGACGAGCTGCCGGAGACGGCCCAGGAAGTCCTGGACGCGCTGCCGCAGTGGATCCAGATCCTGCAGGACGGCTACCGCGAGATCCCGATGCCGATCCTCCAGGTGATCTCGCTCGTCGCGGACTTCTCGCCGGTCATCGGCGACATCAAGGGCCTGATCGAAGTCTTCACCGGCTGCGATCTGATCACCGGCGAGAAGCTGGGCTGGTGGCGCTTCGCCGGCCTCATCCCGCTGATCGGCACCGAGATCCGCGGCGCCACCCGCCTGCCCAAGCTGCGCGAGATCCTGCCCGCCGCCCGCAAGGCGATGGGGCTGGCCGACGATGTCCTGCCCCACCTCGACGACGTGCCGCCGCACCTACCGCACGGCCCGGACGGCCCGCCGAAGCTGCCGGAGGATCCGGGCGGCCCGCCGAAACTGCCGACCTGTAGCTTCAGCGCGGACACCGTGGTGGCGACCAACCATGGCCCGCAGCCGATCGGCGCGCTGGAGGTGGGCGATTCAGCCTGGGCCTACAACGAGGCCGACGGCACGACCGGGCTGTACTCGATCACGGCGGTGCTGGTCCATGAGGATCCGGTGCTGGTGCATCTGGCGATCGAGGATGAGCCGATAGCAACAACGCCCGAGCATCCCTTCTTCACCGCCGAGCGCGGCTGGGTGCCGGCCGGCGACCTCGCGCCGGGCGAGCATGTCCGCCGCCTGGACGGCACGCTGGGCGCGATCACCGATCTCCGGATCGAGCAGCGCGCGCAGGTGATGTACAATCTGACTGTCGCCACCGCCCACACCTTCTTCGTCGGCGCCGGCGAGTGGCTGGTGCATAACGATTGCTTAGAGTTCTCCAAGAAACTTGACAACGGCGCACACATCACATCGAATGTTGACAGTACGGGTATATTCTGGCTTGCCATAGAGGTTCCAGAAGCTTATAAGGGGCAAGGGGTTGGATCTGGTTTGTTCAAGGAGGCTTGGGATAAAATTGGAGGAAATGCGAATGCGATTGGCGGAAAATGGGTTCCGTCCATGCCTGACAACTTAAATTCCTTCAATGACGAGATAAGGAAATTAGGTAAACCTTTATGGCAAGTAACAGAGTCAGACTTGAAGGTGGCCGCGTCGAGGACATTTACGGGAAAGATGGCCACAAGAAGAGGGTTTACTAACATCACATTCTACGATCTGGCTGGAAATGTAGGGGAGTACACCAATGTGGAGGTTGTATTTAGATGAGTGATTCAAATGAATTAATTAGTGAAGAATTGATCAATATGGCCAGATGGCAAGCCATTAATGGTGAGAGACCCCATAATATATTAAAAAATATTCTCCCTTTATTGGAGAGATATTATGAGGGACATATCCCAAGAATAAGCATGGAGGTTTGTCTTATGAGAGCGTTTGGAGTGCCACTTCGATATGCTCGGGACATAGAGGAATGGAATGGATTCTGGGATAAAGGTTCGGTATCCGACGACGATGTCGATAGGATTCTTGAGCCATGGATAGCGGCCTTTATAAAGCGAGATCGATCGCAATAAGATTTCGCATCCACGGAGAAGGCCATGAACCCATCACACTTGAGCCGGGTTTCCGGCGGGGCGCCGAAGCTGATATCCCGAGCGGCCCCAGCCATTGGACGCTGCTGATCCCCGAGCATGGGATCGAAGACGGCCCGGCTGACAGTGTCAGCCGGGCCGCTTAGTTTCCCGCACGGGCTTAGAAGGAGCGGAAGAGGAGCGGGAAGTAGAGCTTGGAACGGTCGGGCAGGCCGTAGTTGAAATCGCCGCTGCCAGCGCCGAGGCGAAAGCGCACGGTGACGCCCAAACTGTCAGGCACCGAGTCGGTGTCGACTACCTCACCGTGCATCGCCAGCCCATCATGCCGGCAGCGCCGCGTGGGAGGCGAGGGCGATCGCCTCCTCGCGCGAGAGCGCCCGCCCCGCCGCCCAAGCGGCGCTGAACGCATCGGCCTCCATGGCGGCGCGGGCGGCGGCGAGATGATCGTCGTAGCTCTGGCGGGCGGCGGGCTCCAGCTGGATCTGCGAGGCCGCCAGCAGCGCGTCCGCCGCCCCGCCGAGGGCCGCGACCCGGCGGTAGGCGCCCGCCAGCGCCGCCCGCCCCATCAGCCCGACGAGATTGTAGAGAATCCCCTGGACATGCCCCGCCTCCTGGAAAAGCGCCAGGCTCTCCGCATAGCGCGCATGGATCTCGGCGGCGGAATCGCTCTCCGCCGCGACATTGGCCAGATTGGCGAGCGACTGCGCGATGCCGACGCGGTCGCCCAGCGCCCGGCGTTTCTCCAGGCTCTCCTGATGGAACGCTCGCGCCCCCTCGGTGTCGGCCAGGCGCTCGGCCATCTCGCCCAGATTATTGAGCAGCATCGCCACCTCCCAGGCGCTGTCCATCTCGCGGAACAGCGCCAGGCTGGCAGCGAAGTAGTCGCGGGCCAATCGATAGTTCTCCTGCACGAACGCCACCGTGCCAAGGCCGTTGAACACCGACGCGAGGCCCGGCTTATCGCCCATGGCCTCGCAGAGCGCCAGACTCTCCTCGTACGCCGCCTGGGCCGCGGCATACCGCCCCTGGTTGCGCAGCACGATCCCCAAGTTGCCAAGCGCGAGGCCCATGCCCCAGCGGTCGCCCATCGCGCGGCGCAAGGCCAGGCTTTCCTCATACTGGGCCTGGGCGCCGGCGTAGTCTTGCTGGCTCCAGCGCACAATGCCGAGGCCGTTGAGCGCCTTTGAGATCCCGGCCGGCTCGCCGACCTGCCGCGCCAGGGCCAGTCCGTCCTCCGCATGCCGTTGCCCGGCCGCCGCGTCGCCCTGGCGCCAGGCCACGTAGGCTCGCTCGGTGGCGATTTGCGCGAGGCCGGCGGGATGCGGCGGGGTTGTCCAGCCCTGCTCGGCCAGGTCCAGACAGGTCTGCGCCGCCGCGTACTCGCCGCGGACTTGCGCCAGATGGCCGAGGGCCATCTGGCAGCGGGCGGCGTGGAGAGGCTCGGCGGGGAGGCAGTCCAGCGCCGCCTGATACGCGGCGCTCGCCTCCTCATGGCGGCCCTGCATCTCATAGACCGCGCCGCGCCGCAGCTGCGCGTCGGCCTGATCAGCCGGGTCCGCCAGCAGCGGGAGCGCCTGGGCGTAGTAGTCGAGCGCCGCATCGTTCGCGTAGCGCGCCCGCGCCGCGTCGCCGGCCTTCAGGAAATACTCGCGCTGTTTGGCTTGATTGTCGCTGCGCCCGTAGTGATAGGCCAGGTTGTCGAGCAGTCCGGCGCCGGCGTCGGGCAGCGACTCCAGGAAGCGCGCCATCTGCTCGTGGAGCTGGGCGCGCGTGGCATAGGGCAGGCTGTGATAGGCCACCTCATGCGTCACAATGTGCTTGAAAATATAGGCCAGCTCCGGCTCGGGCGTCTCCAGCGGCGTGAGATCCAGCCGCTCCAGCATCGCCAGGTCCTTGCTGATCTGGGCCGGCGCGCCGAGGCCCGGATAATACTGCGGCAGCCAGGCGGCGGGAAAGCGCCGGCCGATGATGCTGGCGACCCGCAGCGTCGTTTTCTCCCGCTCCGCCAGCTGATCGATGCGGCTGAGAATCAGCGCGTGCAGGCTGTCCGGCAGGTCAAGCGGGGCGATTGCGCCGGCGGCGGCGGGATCGAGCCCGCGATCGTGCAGATAGTTGATCAGCTCCTCCAGATAAAAGGGATTGCCCTGCGCCCGCTCCAGCAGCGGCTCGGCGAAGGACGCCGGGAGCGGCGCGGCGCTGGCGGGATAAAGCTGGCCGAGCTTGGCCCGGACCGCCGCGCGCGCCTCGTCGTGCGACAGCTCGCGGAGCGGGATCGTCCTGAAATGGCCGATCTGGGCGATCTGGGCGGCGAGGCGGGCCGGCAGCTCGCGGTAGGCGAGGAGAAAGCAGATCGGCAGCGCGGTCGTCGCGCGCATCAACTCATGGAGCAGGGTCGCCGAGAGCGCGTCAATCCAGTGCATATCCTCGATCACGAGCAGCACCGGCGCCGCCTGGGAGCGGGCTTTCAAGCAGGCCTCAAGCGTCGCATGGAGCGCGCTCTGCCGCACTTTGGGCTCAAGCCCGCGGGTGAAATCGGTCTCGGCGATCGGCACATCGAGCAGCGCGCCGAGCAGGGGCAGCGTGTCAGCCCGGTCGGGCGCGTCGGCCAGCAGCTGCTGTGCCAGGCTGGCGCGGCGCTCCGGCAGCGGCGCCGCGTGATCGAGCGCGAAAAAGGCGGCCCAGATCTCTTTCCAGACCGCGTAGGGGCTGATGACGCTGTCCGACTGGCAGGCGCCGCCGAAGCCGGCGAAGCCCTGCTCCCGCGCCATGGCGATCGTCTCGGCCACCAGCCGCGATTTGCCCAGCCCGGCCTCCGCCGTGATACCGACAGCCTGGCCCCGGCCCATCCGCGCCTGCTCCAGCGCCTCGCGGAGCAGCGCAAGCTCGGCGGCGCGCCCGACCATCGGCAGGGCGTAGGCGGGCTCGTGGAGGCGGAGGCCGGGCTGGGCGCGCATGCTGACCAGCGCGTGCACGGTCTGAGGGCCATGCTGGCCCTTGAGGGTCATCGGGGCGCGCTCGTCAGTGACCATCGTCTGGGCGAGGGCCTGGCGCACCCGCTCGCTGATGAGAATCTCGCCGGGGGCGGCGGCTTGCATCAGCCGCGCGGCGCGATTGACCTCATCGCCGAGCACGCTGTAGGTCCGGCGGGTCGCGGAGCCGTACGCGCCGACCCGGGCGACGCCGTAGGTCAGGCCGATCTGGACGGGAGCGAGGCCGGGAAAGGCGCCGGCCGCCGCGCGGATATCCAGCGCCGCCCGCGCCGCGCGCCGCATATCGTCCTCGTGGGTTGCGAGCGCCCCGAACGCGATGGTCGCGTAGCTGCCCTTGTCGCCGATCGTCAGGTGGAGGAGCGTGCCATCGTAGCGGGCGACAATCGCCTGGACCTGCGAGACAATCCCGTCAAGCGTCGCCTCGATCCCGTCGTCATCGTAGTCCAATCCGACAAACCGCAGAAAAAGGGCCACAGTGGGGCGGAATTCGGTCAGGAACCGGCCCTGCTGC
>DASWWB010000485.1:0-5844 GCA_036406115.1 Herpetosiphonaceae bacterium | reverse complement strand
AGCGCCTGGCTGGCCGGCGCCCAGCCGGGGACCGTGCTCGACCTGCTCGGGCCGCTCGGCCGGCCGCTGGAGCAGCTCGGCCAGCCCCAGGCGCTCCTGCTGCTGGCGGAGGGTCCGGGCGTCGGGGCGCTGCTCTCCCTGGCGGCTCAGGCCAGCGCCCGCGGCGCGGCGGCGGTGCTGCTCCAGGCGGCGCCCGAGCCGCTGCGCCTGCCCCCCTACCTGCTGCCGCCGGACATCGAGTACCTGGCGGCCAGCGGCGATGTCCTGGCGCTGCTCGACGCCGCCGCCGGCAAGGGCAGCTTCGACACGCCGCTGCTCTGGGCCGATCAGCTCATCGCATCCGGCCCGCCGGCCCTGGCCAGCCGCCTGGCCGCCCGCATCCGCCGCGACCGCTTCAACTGGAAGCCCGGCTTCGCCCGCTTCGTCGTGCAGCAGCCCTTCGCCTGCGGCCTCGGCCTCTGCGGCGGCTGCTGGCACGACACCCGCCGCGGCGCCCGCCTCCTCTGCCAGGCCGGGCCGGGGCTGGATTTACGGGATGCGGTTTAGGGGTCAGGGATCAGGGGCCAGGCCGAACTTCGGGATGGCGAGCGCCTTCAGGAAATCCATTCCATCCTTGCGGCCGGTCCTGACCCCTGATCCCTGACCCCTGATCCCTTGCCTGCCTCAGCCCCACCGGCCCCGCATTGCGCCCCATCCCGCCACCGGGTACAATGAGCGCATCCTTCGATATCAGTGTGCCGCCGGGCGACGGGGCCGGGCGGCCGATGCTGGAGACAAAGATGTTGCCTGAATTTCGGAACGAGCCGTTTACCGATTTCTCCATCGAGGCCAACGCCAAAGCCATGCGCGACGCGCTGGCGAAGGTCGAGAAAGAGCTCGGCCAGACCTACCCGCTGCTGATCGGCGGCGAGTATATCGAGCTTGAAGATACATTTGACTCCATCAACCCGGCCAAGCCCAGCCAGGTGGTGGGCTCGTTCGGCAAAGCGACCGTCGAGCACGCCAACCAGGCCGTGGAGGCCGCCGCCGCCGCCTTCGAGACCTGGCGCAAAACCAGCGGCGACGAGCGCGCCCGCTATCTGTTCCGCGCCGCCGCCGCCATGCGCCGCCGCAAGTTCGAGTTCGAGGCCTGGCTGGTCTACGAGGTGAGCAAAAGCTGGGCGGAGGCCGACGCCGACGTGGCCGAGGCGATCGACTTCATGGAGTACTACGGCCGCCAGATGCTGCGCCTCAGCGGCCCGCAGCCCGTCGAGATCTATCCCGGCGAGGAAAACGAGCTGCGCTACATCCCGCTCGGCGTCGGCGTGGTCATCCCGCCGTGGAACTTCCCGCTGGCGATCATGGTCGGCATGACGACCGCCGCGCTGGTCGCCGGCAACACGGTGGTGCTCAAGCCGGCCTCGACCTCGCCGGTCATCGCCGCCCAGTTCGTCCGCCTGATGATCGAGGAGGCCGGCCTGCCCGACGGCGTGCTGAACTTCGTGCCCGGCCCCGGCGGCGCGATGGGCGACGCGCTGGTCGATCACGCCAAGACCCGCTTCATCGCCTTCACCGGCTCCAAGGAGATCGGCCTGCGGATCTTCGAGCGCGCCGCCAAGCACCAGCCCGGCCAGCGCTGGCTCAAGCGCACGGTCCTGGAGATGGGCGGCAAGGACTCGATCATCGTCGACGAGACCGCCGACCTCGACGCCGCCGCCGACGGGATCGTCGCCGCCGCGTTCGGCTTCCAGGGCCAGAAATGCTCGGCCTGCTCGCGGGCGATCATCGTGGACAGCGTCTACGACAGCGTGCTGAAGAAGGTCGTCGAGCGCGCCAAGAAGATCGTCCAGGGCGATCCGACCGAGGCCGCCACCCAGTTCGCCGCCGTGGTCGACGCCAAGGCCTTCAACAAGATCAAAGAGTACATCGAGATCGGCAAGAAAGAGGGCAAGCTGATGCTCGGCGGCGAGACCGGCGACGGCGCCG
Source organism: Herpetosiphonaceae bacterium (assembly GCA_036406115.1). Taxonomy (GTDB): domain Bacteria; phylum Chloroflexota; class Chloroflexia; order Chloroflexales; family Herpetosiphonaceae; genus DASWWB01. The sequence goes on along the minus strand of DASWWB010000485.1, from coordinate 3,879 downwards.
AGGGCTTCTTCGTCCCGCCGACGATCATCGCCGACATCAAGCCCGACGCCCGCCTCTCCCAGGAGGAGATCTTCGGGCCGGTCCTGGCCTTCATCAAGGCCAAGGATTGGGACAGCGCGCTTGAGATCGCCAACAACACCGAGTACGGCCTGACCGGCGCGGTCTTCAGCCGCTCGCGCGAGCGCCTGGAGGCGGCCCGCCGCGAGTTCCACGTCGGCAACCTGTACTTCAACCGCAAATGCACCGGCGCGCTGGTCGGCGTCCAGCCGTTCGGCGGCTTCAATATGAGCGGCACCGACTCCAAGGCCGGCGGCCCCGACTATCTGCTGCTGTTCACCCAGGCCAAAACCATCACCGACCGCTTCTAAAACCCCCGCCGGCGCCGCGATGAAGTATCGCGGCGCCGGCATTTTAGCCCCCGGAGCCGCCATGCTGTCATCGATCGCCACCCTGCCGTGGGGCGGACTCAGCGGCTGCTACGATCAGACGCCAGAGATTGCCGAGGCGATTCTCGCGCTGGCCCGTGCGGACCCTGCGCAGAGAAGCAAGGGCCTGTCCACGCTGTGGAGCTGTATCTGGCACCAGGGCACGCGCTATGAGGTGTCGCCCTACGTCGTGCCATTCCTCTACGAACTGCTCGCGGCGCCAGCGACGAGGGGCAAGCACGAGATTATCAATTTGCTCGCCTACCTCGCGCTCGGATTCCCCGATGAGTATGTGCCTAGCGGATTTGATATTCTCGCGGCCAGGCAGACATGGGTGGATTTCGAGCGCATCGCGATTGAGGAAAACTACGAACCAGCCCTGCGCTTCGCACTGAGGGGATCAGAACAAGCCCACTACGATGCGGTCGGCGGCGGCATTCATACGCTGATCAATCTGCTTGACGACGGCGAGCCCGCTGTGCGCCAGGCCGCAGCCTTCGCGGTCGCCTGGTTTCCGGAGCATGCCGCCGAGGCATTGCCGCGCTTGCGCGAGCGGGCGCAGGGAGAGGACGAGCCGGCGCCGCTGGCTTCGCTGATTGTAGCAATCGGCCTGCTAGAGCGCTCGCCCTACGGGGGCGGCGCGTTGGATGAGTTTGAGTCATTTCTCAGCCACAGCGAACCGATCGTTCGCGGAACGGCGGCGCTGGCGCTCTGTCACAATCCCCTGAGCCCCGCAGCCCGCCGCGTTCTGCACGAATTGCTGTTGAGCCACGACCACTTTATCTTTCCCAAAGCGGTTATGCCGTTCTGCGACGGCAATCTCGTCCGTTACGCCACCGATGCGCTCACCATATGCGGCCCGCGCATACGCGACGAGACGCTGGCGATGCTGTGCGCCGCATTGCCGCAAGCGGAACCGGCGCAGGCATTGGACTGCACAAACGCAATCTTGCATTTCGCGGCACGGCAACGCTCGCTGCTGTGGAGCCCATCCGCCCCTGCTGACTTAGAGGATTGGCAGCGGGCGGCCTTGCGCGCGGTGAGCGATCACGGATGCTGGCTGGCAAAAGACGCGCCATTCGGCGTGAGGGAGCGTTGGCTGGGCATGCCCGACACACAAGAACATCTGCGCCGCTACCTGGACGGAGACGATACGATCGTCTAACAGCATCGGAGCCGATTCTCGACCTAGCAAGCGCGGGCGGTGCGCCGGGCCACCGCTAGGATTCGCCCGCCGCGTGTGCCAAGTGCCGGGGCGCCGATCAGCTGATCGGCGCCTCGGTGCTTGGCGAGCGCAAGCGTCAGACCTTGGTGGCGCGCTGCTTGGCGCGCTGGGCCTTGATGTGGCGGCGCTTGACGACCAGGCGCCACCAGAGCTGAAGCAGCTGGACGCCGGTACGCCACAGCCGCTTGAAGTTGAAGAACTGCGATTTGCCGTAGGTGCGGTGGTAGTGGTGGACCGGCACCTCGGCGAAGCGGAAATCGGCGTCCTGGAGCTTCTTGACCAGCTCCAGACAGATCGTGCCGCTGTCGGACTCAAGCTCGATCACCTCGAAGACCTTGCGCCGGATCAGGCGGAAATCGCAGTCCACGTCGCGCAGCTTGAAGCCGAACAGCAGCTTGACCGTGTGATGGTAGATTCGGCCGATGATCTTGCGATGGAGGGGATCCGAGCGGGCGATCTTGTAGCCGTTGACCACATCGATCTCGGGCCGCAGCGCCGCGTACAGCTCGCGGATCTCGTGGGGATCGTACTGGGCGTCGCCGTCGGTGTAGAAAACCAGCTCCTTGGAGGCGGTGGCGAAGCCGGTCCGCAGCGCGCCGCCGTAGCCGCGGTTTTTCGGGTGATGGACAATCTTGACGTGGTCCATGCGCGCGGCCAGGTCGTCGAGAACCTCGGCGGTGTAGTCGGTGCTGCCGTCGTTGACGACAATCACCTCGTAGTTATCGGTCAGCTCGGGCAGGACGTGCAGCGCGGCCAGCACCAGGCTGCCAATCGTGCCCGCGTCGTTGAAGGCGGGGAAAAACACCGAAATCCCAGGACGTTCCATGCGTCACCTTATCGTAAAGTAGTTTCAGCAATCGACCGCCGATTATAACATAGGGGTCAGGGGTCAGGGATCAGGCCGGACTCCGAGAAGGCGGGCGCTGTCAGAAACTGGGTCCAAATCCCGCAGCCGGCCCTGACCCCTGACCCCTGACCCCTAAAAAACGGCGGGCCGTGGCAACGCTGCCACGGCCCGCCGATCAATGAAAAGCTGGCGGCTTAGATCTCGTAGCCCTTCCAGCCGCTGGTGCGATATTCGTCGCGGCGCTTGTCGATATCGACAGCGTTGAACTGGCGCAGAGTCTGCACCGCCGCGTCGGCCTGCTGCTCGTCGCGGGTGGTCACGGAGACCAGGACGCCGCCGCGCTTGAGGCCCTCGGCGTAGACGTGGGCGTCATCCTCGGGGATGCCCATGCCGACCAGGGCGCCGATCAGGCCGCCGGCCGCCGCGCCGATGCCGGCGCCGAGAGCGGTCGAGCCAAGGGTGGTGGCCAGCGTGCCGGCCGTCGCCACCGCACCGATCCCAGGGACAGTGATGGTTCCAAGGCCCACCAGCAGGCCCAACAAGCCGCCGACGGCGGTGCCGGTCAGCGCGCCCGCGCCAGCCGACTCACCGGTCGCCGTGACATTGCCGGCGTCGCCCAGCGCCGCGGCCTGCTCGCGATCCTGCACGGCGATGCCGATGTTATCGCGCGCGAAGCCTTTTGTCTGCAACCCGCGCACCGCCTGCTCGGCGTGCTCGGAGGTGTCAAACAACCCGACGACTGTTCGGTCCAGAGTAGCCATGTGCAATCACTCCTTACTCTAGTTCGCGCCCAGCCCACCGGCTGGGTCTGGGATCATCTATTGCAGGTTGCGTGCCAGCGGCCGGCGTTGGCGCCAAAAACCGATCAGCCCCGGCGCTGGCCGGGGCTGATCGGGCGTTTCAGGGATAGAGCTGCTTAGCGGACGCGGCCGCGGGTCGCCAGGTTGAAGACGCCGAGCAGAATGACGGCGCCAAGGAAGGCGGTCAGCAGGCTCATCGGGCTGAAGACGTTCGGGCTGACGTTGCGGTTCAGCAGGAAGCCGCCGATAAAGGCGCCGACGACGCCGACCACGATGTTCAGCAGCGCGCCCTGCTGGGCGTCGGTGCGCATCACCAGGCTCGCCAGCCAACCGATCAGAGCGCCGAACAGAAGCCACAGGATCATGGAAATCATTGCTTGTTCTCCTTATTCAGCCACGGCGGCTGACGCCGTGGTATCGTGTTTCACTGCCTAGTTCTAATGCAGATTGCGTGCCATCAATTCCGATTGGCTTAGCGGACGCGGCCGCGAGTCGCCAGGTTGAAGACGCCGAGCAGAACGACGGCGCCGAGGAAGGCGGTCAGCAGGCTCATCGGGCTGAAGACGTTCGGGCTGACGTTGC
>DASWWB010000484.1:0-5017 GCA_036406115.1 Herpetosiphonaceae bacterium | reverse complement strand
ATTGCCCGCGATCCCCTAGTTCGTGCCAAACTAGCCATATCAAAGCGCATAGCATTTGCAAAGCCTGAGGTCAAAGCCCGCATGTCTGCGGGGCAGCAACGCCGATTCTCGACAGATGAGGGGAAAGTTCAGGCCAGTAATGCGCGCCGTCCGCGCGATGCTGCGGGCAATCCAATCAAATTTCATCTGCGTGGGCCTGACGGTACGATCTATCGGGATATTTCCAACTTAGCCGCCTTCTGCCGGGAACATGGAATCCGGGTTGCAAATGTTGGCGCGGTGCTGCGGGGAGAAGTGTTGCGCACCCGTGACGGCTGGACGCGCTATGTTGAAGATAGCGACGCACAGAATGAGAACACTGGCGCCAGCCCTATTGGCCGTTTTAACTTGGTTGATCCTGATGGTGCCGTCTACTGGGATATTCCAAATGTTGCTGCGTTTTGCCGTAAGTATGGCCTGAATCATCAGGCCATTCACGCATTGCTGAAAGGGCGAATGCAGCGGACCCGCGACGGCTGGACGCGCTACGACGGGCCGCCGCCAGATGACGATGCCGGAGAAGATTGACGGAGCCCCGCTCGCCTGGATCTTGCTGCTGGTGAGACTCAAAGCGAAACGAACGGAGGACCAGATGCACGAAGATTTCATCAAGGCCATCCACGACAAGCGCAAAGTCCGGATCGTGTTCTACTCCAAGGAGGACGGCGGCGAGCTGACGCGGACGGCGGCGCCGATGGACTACGGCCCGGCCAAGCGCTACGCCGACCAGGGCGACCGCTACCACTTCTGGGACTACGACAGCGACGAGGGCGCCCATCCGCTGCTGCTGGAGCCGGCCAGCCTGCGCAGCCTTGAGGCGCTGGACGAGACCTTCGATCCCGCCGAGTTCGTCACCTGGGAGATCGACTGGGCGGTGCCGAGGGACTGGGGCGATCTCTCGTAGCCTGCGCTTAGAACAACAGCTCGAGCAGAAGTATCAGCGTGGGAATCCCTACCAAGAGGATCAGGCCGATCCACTGGAGCGGCGAGAGGTTGGGGCGGGACGGGCGGGTTGGCGGGACCTCGTACATGGCGATTCTCCAGCGGCGGGCGGGGCGCCGATCGTTGCCGCTTCTTAATCATAAGCTGCTATTGCTTTAGCGGCGGAATCTGCTATACTGCCGCTGCGCCCGTTTGGGCGCGAGCACTTATAGATGATCGGCTCCGCGTGGGCGGGGCGATGAAAGGAACCGAACCCGTGGCGAACCTCCTGTATGTGAAGGCCAACCCAAAAGTCACCGAGCAGTCGATCTCCCTGCGGCTGGGCGAGCGTTTCGTCAGCGCCTTCCGCGAGTTCCACCCCAACCACACCGTCACCACCCTCGATGTGTATGCCGACAACGTGCCGCTGCTGGACGCCGACGTGTTCAACGGCTGGGGCAAGCTGGCCAAGGCCTCCGAATTGTCGTACGGCGAGCAGACCAAAGTCAAGCGGCTGGGCGAGCTGGTCGAGCAGTTCATCGCCGCCGACGTGGTGGTGTTCGCGCTGCCGATGTGGAACTTCGGCTTCCCGCCCATGCTCAAGGCCTACATGGACGCGGTCGCGGTGGCCGGTAAAACCTTCCAGTACACGGCGACCGGCCCCCAGGGCCTGCTGCAAGGCAAGAAAGCCGTCATCCTGGAGGCGCGCGGCGGCTTCTACGGCGACAGCGAGGACGGCACGCCCAACCCGCTGAACCACTCCGCCGCCCATCTGCGGGTCTTCCTGAACTTCCTGGGCATCACCGACATCCAGGTCGTGGCCGCCGAGGGCCTGTCGGTCGACCCGAGCCAGGCCGAGTCGATCTTGGAGGCCGCCGCCGGGCAGGCCGGCGAGATCGCCAAGCAGATTTAAGACCAATCGACCCAGCGCGACGGCCCCGGGAGCAGCTAGCTCCCGGGGCCGTCGCGTTTCGCGCTGGCGGCGCTAGAGTACAATGGAGCTGACAAGCAGCGGCAGCCCCGCCGCGGAGGAACCGTCATGAGAAAATCATTCGAGGTTGAGGTCCAGATTCGCAACGGTCAGTGCGTGATCGTCGTGCCCGCCGACGTGCCGGACGGCGGCGCCAAACTCTCGGTCACCCTGGTCACCAAGGGCCAGGAGGCCGCCGCCGCCGCCGCCCCGACCCAACCCGATGCCGGCCAGATCCAGCTGATGCGCCAGTGGCAGCGCATGGGCCTGAGCAAAAACGAGATGGTCCGCAAGCTCGGCGTCGATCCCGACACCGGCTGGCGCTGGGTCAACGAACTGTCGGCCAATAGTTGAGCGGCGAGACTGGCGGCCCGGCGAGCGGCGGGCCGCCCCGGCCGCGGGCCGCAACGGAAGGATCCCCCCTGCGCGACGGCGAAACCCCTTTTCCCCCCGCCCTGCCCTTGTACGCAGAGATGATCGTCCAGACAATCCAGGAGGCGCTGGTCGTCCTGGACGGCGCGGGGCGGATCCGCTTCGCGAATGCCGCGTTTTACCAGGCTTTTGCGGCGGCGCCCCCGGCCGAGGGGCAGCGCCTGCTCGATCTGGGCGGCGGGGCCTGGGACACGCCGGCGCTGCGCCAGCTGCTCCGGGGGCTGGCGGCCGATCAGGTGCGGGTTGACGGGCACGAGATCCGCCAGGAGCTTCCTGGCGCCGGGCTGAAAGTGATGCTGCTCAACGGGCGGCGGCTCGAAGGGATGGAGGATGGTTGGGTCTTGCTGACGATCACCGATGTCACGGCGCTGGATGAGCTGGGCCGCGAGCGCGACGCGTTGCTGGAGCGGGAGCAAGCGGCCAGGGTGGCCGCCGAAGCCGCCTACCGCGAAGCCCGGGCGGCGATCGCGGCTCGGGAGACCTTCCTCGCCGTGGCGGCCCACGAGCTGAAAACGCCCCTGACGACGATGCTGGGGCGCATCCAGCTCATCCAGCGCCGGGCCGCCAAGCAGGCGGCCGTCGATCCGCTTGAGCAGCGCTCGTACGCCGCCATCCAGCAGCAAGGCCAGCGGTTGAACCTGATGATCGACCAGCTTTTCGATATGTCGCGGATCGAGAGCGGCCAGCTGGTGCTGGACCGGCGCCCGATGAGCCTGGCGGCGCTGATCGGGCAGCTGGCCGACGATCTGGCGCCGCGGCTGGCCGAGGGCGGGCATTGGCTCGATCTCCAGCTGGACGATGTCGACGACGTGATCGCCGCCGACGAGTCGCGCATGCGCCAGGCGATCGAGAATGTCATCGGCAACGCCATGAAATACAGTCCGCCCGGCTCGCCGATCACCGTGCGGCTCGCGCGCGACGGGCGGCTCGTATGCCTTCACGTGCTGGATGAGGGCATCGGCATCGACGCCGCCGAGATTCCGCTGCTGTTCACGCCGTTTTACCGCAGCCCGTCCTCGGCGACCCGCGCCCAGAGCGGGCTCGGCGTGGGATTGTATGTCGTCAAAGAGATTGTCGAGCGCCACGACGGATCGCTGTCGGTGGAGAGCGTCGCCGGCGAGGGCAGCACCTTCACCTTTTGTCTGCCGGCGCTGCATCCGTAAGCGTGGGCTGACAGGCCCGGCGGCGCTGCCGGGCTAGTTCCGCCGGTCGGTGGTCATGGGGAGCGGCAGCGCCGGCGCGGCGCGATCCTGCACCTCGACCAGCGCTGCGAACCCGATGATTTCGTTGTCGCGAAGATCCCAGGCCTTGGAGCCCTCCGGATGGCGGACCAGCCAGTCGCCGGCGCGCTGCGAAATCATGATGAAGCCGGCCGCCCGCAGGCGATTGAGCGCCCGCTCCAGCTCATTGCAGGCCATGGGTGCGCCGCTGGCCGCAGGCGTGGCGCGTCGACTCACACGGCCGGGATGTCACGGCTGGCTCCTTCGAAGAACTGGCTCGCCCACCAGAAGCGCACGCCGGCGCTGAGCGCCATCGCTTCGTCCAGCGGCTGGTCGCCGACATAGGCGGCGTCTGCTGCGGGCAGGGCGGCTGCCGCCAGCGTCTCGGCGATCATGGCGGCGGCCGGCTTTTGCCTGGCGCATTCGCCGGGATCGGCGTAGTGGGCGCTTTTGGCGTGCGGATCGGCATAGCAGATGCGCACCGGCGTGCTTTCCGGCAACCCTAGCTCCGCCAGCGCTTCGCCCAGCCAATCCCGGAACTGCTCCTCTGAGTAGCGGCCGAAGGCGACTCCGGGCTGGCTGGCGATGATCGCCACCTGGTGCCCGGCCCGCGCCAGCTCGGCCAGGACCTGCTGGCGGCGCGGCAGCACCGTCAGATATCCCGACGCGCGGCCGCGCTGGGTGAGCGATTGGATGAGCGTTCCCTCGAAATCGAAGATATAGATACTCATGCTCGCCCCTTGCGCTGGTTTCTCGGATCGAGACGGCTTGCAGGGTCCGGTTCCGGCGCTGTCGACGTGAGGCTTTGGAGCAGGATGGCTAGCGCATGCGTGAGATGATCGACTGATTGCTGATCGAGGGTGAACGAGGCCACCTGGATCTGGTGGCGCTGCCGGAGGGCGTGGCGGCGCCGATCTTCCAGCGCCCGGTAGCGCGCGCCCATGGACCCGGTGTCGCCCTGGAGCGTGATCTGTTGGCGGATGGCGACCTGCTCGGCTGCGAGCGCGGCGATCAGTTGATTGCACGTCTGGAAGGCGGACCGGATCAGCGCTTCCTTGTCGGCGAGCCAGGGATCGGGCGGCGGAGGCACGGCGTACGCGCTGCGCGGGCGGGCAGTGGGCGGGCGTTTGGGCGGCGGTGACATCCGTTCCTCCTTGGTGACGCGGGGCATGCGAAAGCTCATCAGTCGCGGCCGTGGTCCGAGCCAGGGCGAGCGACGATGGTGCGGTTGAGGCGGCGGATCGCCGGAACCGGAGCTTTCCGGCCGGCTGGCAGACCCGCGACACGATGTGGTTGGCGGATGGGGCGTCCCGGGGGCCGGGCGCTGGGGAGACCACACAGGGCTTGGGGGCAGTATAGCACAGGATCGGGCGGCGGGCCGGGTTCCGTGGTACACTGAAAGGATACCCGCCGCGTATCGCCCACCGCGCCGCTT
>DASWWB010000483.1:0-5768 GCA_036406115.1 Herpetosiphonaceae bacterium | reverse complement strand
TCGCCGGCGTCCTGGGCCAGCTCGCGCAAGGCGGCCAGCGGCTCGATCTCGCCCGCCAGCCCAGCCCAGACCGCCCGCGGCTGGCGCAGGTCGGGAAAGGCGCCCAGCCCGGCCAGCCGCAGCAGCGGCGCCGTCCGCCCGGCGAACCTGGCCGCCAGCGCTTGCTCCAGCGCCGGAACCAGCGCCGCCTCGACATCCCCCAGGAAATGGAGCGTCAGGTGCAGCGTGGCCGGGCTGAGCGGCCGCAACGCTTTGGTCCGCCCCGCCAGCTCGCGCTGCGCCTCGACGAGCAGCGCCAGATGCGCCGCCGGCAGCGCCATGCCGATGAACAGCCGCCAGGTTTCCGATCCCATCGCCGCCTCCCTCTCGCGCCACCGGCGCCTATCAGCCGCCAGCCCTTCCCGGGCTCTGGCGCGTCATCAAACGCCATCTCGGGGGAATAAGATGATACCAGCAGGTGCGGCACGGTTGTTGCGTGCGTGGTGGCAACAGCCAGGCGGGCGGAGCCGCGTCTCCCGCCGGTCGCTGCGACGATCTGCCAAGGAGACATCCAGATGAGCAAGTCTGTGCTTTTTATCCACGGCGCCGGCGAGGGCGCCTTCGAGGCTGACAAGAAATTGGCCGAATCGCTGCAAAACAGCCTTGGCCCGGCCTACGATGTACGCTACCCGCGAATGCCCGAGGACGATAGCTCCGCCTACGCGGACTGGAAAGCGCCGATCGAGCGCGAACTCGCGCGCCTCGACGGGGAGATCAGCCTGGTGGGCCATTCCGTCGGCGGCTCGGTGCTGCTGAAGTATCTCGCCGCCACGCCGCCCGCCACGCCGGTCGCCGCGCTGTTCCTCCTCGCCGCGCCGTTCTGGGGCGCTGATGAGTTCTGGACCTGGGACGACGGCCTCCTGCCCGAAGATGCCGCGGCGAAGCTGGCGGATATTCCGCGCGTTTTCTTGTATCATAGCCGCGACGACGAGGTCGTCCCGTTTGCGCATCTCGCGCTCTACGCGGCCAAGCTCCCGCAGGCGACCGTTCGCGCGCTCGACGGGCGCGGGCACCAGTTCGGCGACGATCTGTCAGAGGTTGCCGAAGCGATCCGCCGCCCGGCGCCGATCGCCGGGGAATGAGCGCCGGCGCCGTTTCGCACACCAGTTGGGAGGAACAATATGAGTGCCGACCCTGGCGCGCCGCATCTGTTCGGCGCCGAGATCCCGCTCATCGACGCTTATGCGCTGCGCGATGCCCTGGGCGCCGTGGCGGATGGGCGCGTGGTTGACCCGCGTCTTCATCCCGTGCTGCGGGCGGCGCTCCAGGGGCCGGTGGCGACCGCCGACGCCGGCCTCCGGCAGTATGTGGTCGGCTTCTACGCCGTGGCGCTTGCCAATGTCGATACCGAGGAGGTGATCTGGCCGGTCGCGGCGGACGCCCTCCCCGCCGCGCCCGATGTGTTGCTGGCGACGGTCACGACACCCGCGCTGTGGGCAGCCGCGGAGGCGCACTGGCTGGCGACGGATGCCGTCGCCTGGACCGCGTTTGTCTGGCGGATCGCCCACCCCCTCGTGCGCCATCTCGGCATCGCGCCAGGCTGGCGCTGAGGCGGCGCAGGACGAAGGGGCGCGGCGAGGCCGATCCTATCTCCGCGCCAGCGGCAGATAGTGGCGCGACCCGTTGGCGATAATCAAGGATTCGAGGCGCACCGCCGCCTCCGGGCCGGCGGCCACGCTCGCCAGGTTGCGGATCGGCTGGACGGCGCTCGCGGTGACCGTCACCCGATACTGCACGACAACAGGCTCCGCGCTTCCCAGCGCCCCGCTCCAGCGCAGCAGCGGCGCGGCGCCGGCATCGACGGTGCCGCTCGTGGCGCGCAGGCTGCCGGGCACGTAGCTCAATCCTGCCGGGATCGTATCGCTCAGGGCGGCGCTCGCCGCCGGGGCGCCGGTGTTGCGCAGGGTGATGGTATAGGTGAAGGTCGCGCCGCTGCGGGGCGCGCTGGCGCCCGCCTGCTTGCGCGATTGCTGGAGATCGGGCCGCTCCGGGCGCGGGCCGTAGGGCGGGAGCGGCTGCCCAAGCTCGAAGGCGCCCATGTCGGGCTGGCCGTCGCTCACGAACGGATCGTTGATGTTCGGCAGCTGCTGGCCGGCGTTGATGGCGGGCGCGCCCGGCAGCAGGCGCAGATCCCGGCTCCCGGGCGTCACCGCCGCGTTCCACGCCGCAGGCAGGGCGGCGTTGGCCAGCTGGGCGAAGCTGGCGGTCCGGCCATGGGCCTCGACCGGCGGCGGCAGGTCGGCCAGCCGCTGATAGCGCACGTTGTTCCACTTGAAGTCGGGATCGCCGGGGCTGCCGGCGGCGTGGGTGGTGCCCCAGGCGTTGTAGTCGAGATCGCGCGTCCCCTCGTCGGGCACGGTCGTGAACTCAAAGGCATAGCGCGTGCCCAGCATCAGGTTATTGCGGAACACGGCGTTGCGCCACATCGCCCCGTCGTCGCCCTGGCCGTTGCCGTGCTTGGCCGCCGTGTTATGCAGCACGTAGTAGCCGGTCGTGTAGTTATGCATCTTAAGCGGATTGGATTCAAGATTAAAAAGCTCATTGCGTAAAATATAGGCCGGTCCGCCCCGGATCGGCTGCACGCTGACGCCCATCCGCGCATTGGTCACGCGGTTGCGCCAAACGCGCGCGTTCGCCTGGTTGTAGTCAATCTCAATCCCGTCGTCGACGCAGAAGGCGGCATCGTTGCCGAAAATATCGTTGCCATAGGACGGACTGGTCAGCGGCTGCACCGAAATACAATCGCCGAAATTGCGCACCGTGTTGGCGCAGACAATATTCCCCGTGCCGCGCAGGTCGATCCCCCGCTCCGGCGGGATGCCGGTCCCGGGCCAGGCCGTCCGCCCGGTGATCGCGTTGTCGCAAACCGTCTGGTTGTACTCCAGCCCGGATTCGCGGCGATTGATCACGCCGAATCCGACATTCGCAAGCTGGTTGCGCCGGATCACGATGTCGTGGCTGTGCTGGGCGTCGATGCCCCAGGCGCCGTTGCGGATCACGAGCCGCTCCAAAATCACGTGGCCGATCGTTTGGTTCGATTCGCCCAGCGTGACCACGCCGCGATCCGTGCCGCCCCCGTCGAGGATGGCGGGCTGGTCGCCGGCGCCGCGAATGACAATCGGCCGGCCCGGCGCGCCGCTGGCCAGCAGCTGGAAGGGCGCGTAGGTCCCGCCCGCCAGCAGAAACAGATCGCCGGGCTGGGCGGTCGCCGCCGCCGCCTGCATGCCTCGGAAGGGATTGGCCTGGCTGCCGTCGCCGCCGCCGGCGCCGGGCGCGACATAGCGCAGGCGGCTCTGCGGATCGGGCTGCGGCTCGGCGCGGGTCGCCGCGGTGATCGTGCGCACCGCGCCGCCGCCGTCGGGATCAGTCAGCGTCAGCCGGAGTTCGTAGGACTGGCCGGGGCGCAGGAACATGGCGCTCGCCGCCCACGAGTTGAGGCCCAGCGGCCCGTCCTCGACACGGATGGTGGGCGTGGCGCGCATCGCCGGGGCCCCAGCCCGCCACTGCTGCTCGCCAACGGCGCGGAACTCCAGCGCGAAGGCGCTGTTGCGATTGTCATCGCCGCTGATCGCCCACACGACGCCGATATGGTCGAAGGTCGCGTCGGCGCGGGCCGCTCCCGGCACCACCGCCGACAAAGGGCGCGCGCCGGCGGGCGGCGCCGCCCCGGCTGCGCAAAGCATGGCAAGCAGCGCCAGCCCGAGCAAGCGAGCGGGCGTGCTCGCCAAACCCGCCCGCCCGCGCCGCCGCGCGCCGAACCACCGCCAGATTTCCGATCCCATCGCTGCCTCCTTATTCCACACAGCCGGCATTCAGAGCCAGCGAATGCCGTAGCGCCCCATCATCAACTGCGAGGCCCAGGCCGGAATCTCCGGGCCCGGCCAGCCGTAATAGCTCCAGCTCAAATCAATCACCGCGCACTGGATAAGCGCGTCGAACGAAGGCAGCCAGTGCTCGATCGCCGCCGGATCGTGGCTGACGCGGCAGCAGGCGCCGGTCGCCGGATCAAGCGCATAAGCATCGCCGCTGTCGATCTCAGCAATCGCGATCGCCCCGGCCAGCCGCCGCTGATCGGATCGGCCGAGCATCTCCCACATCCACAGCTCGGCGGCTGGGATCATAACGCCGGGATCGAGCAGAACCAGCCCGTCAAAGTCGAGCGGACCGAACGCCTCGTATAATTGCCGCACCGACGCAGGAAAAACCATCCCGAGGCGCGCTTCGGCCTCGGACAGCGCGCCCGCTCGCGTGGGCTGCGGCGGCGGGCAGCCGTAGGCGCTCAAAAGCGCGCGCAACGCATCATCCCAGCCGGGCTCGCCAATTTGGCCGAAGGGCGGGATGAGATCATCGGGACAGGTCGGCTCTTGCATGCGTTCCCCTTTCGCAACCAGGCCACGGGCGCCGATCAGCGCGCTATCAGCCGCCAGCCATTCCCGGGCCTGGCGCGCCTGCCTAGACTCGGCTATGATAGCCGATCAACCGGAGGTATTGCCTATGCGACGATCAGCCACGCGGCCGCCCCTGCTGCTCTGCCTGGCGCTGCTGCTCGCAGCCTGCTCAGGAGCGCGCGGCGAGCCGTCCGCCAGCCCGCCCACCGCGCCGCCCACGCGCGAGGCGGCCCTGGCGCCAACCGCCACCAGAACCCCGCGCCCGCCCACCGCGCCGCCCGTCCCCCTCGATCCGACCCCGGCGCCAACCAGCATCGTCGAGCCAAGCCCGACGCCCACCAGCCCGCCCGAGGCCGATCTGCCCCGCAGCGCCGGCGCGACCGTGCTGCGCCTGGGGCGCGGCATCGGCCCCGGCCAAACCGGCGGCCAGCCCGGCGCCTTCCGCATCGGCGGCGACGGATCGATCCGCGTGCTGGATCCCGAAAACCACCGCCTGCTTTTCTTCGACGCCGGCGGCCAGCCGCAGCTCACGGTCGGCTTCGATCCGGCGGCGACCCAGGCCGACTTCATCGTCAGCCGCGAGGGCGAGATTTTCGTCTCCGAGACGCTGCCCGACGCGAGCAAGCCGGACGGGGTGCGCTGGCGGATCATCCGCTACGACCAAAAGGGCACCGCGCTCCAGGAAATCCCGATGGACATGGCGGCCCATCAGCTGAGCATGAACGCGGACCAAGCCCTGGTCGTCGAGCAGAACGGCACCAGCCACGCCATTGTGATGACCAAAGACGGCGAGGTCATCCCGCCGGTGGGGCAGTATCTGGGCGAGAACAACGGCGTCGCCACGCCCCGCAGCCCGCTGTTCTTCCATTTCTCGCAAAACGGCCCGCAGGATGCGTATGTGTCAGTCAGCACGGAGACCTTGTTCCAGGCCACCGTCCAGCTCCAGGTCCCGGCCGGCATGACGCACTTCGCCAACATCGACCGCGCCATGAATCTCTACGTCCGCAGCCCCGTCGGCGGCGACACCATCTCGTTCGCCCGCATGGCGCCGGACGGCGCGTACCTGGGCGGCGTCACGATCGCCGAGCCAGGCTGCGCGCTCGATCTGCGCAACACCTACATCGACCAGGCCGGCACCGCCTGGACCATGTGCGGCGACGGCGAGGCGACGGTGATCAAACGCTACCGGCTGGAGGATCCGCAGGGCCAGCAGCTCGCCGACGTGCCGAGCGAGCCGGCCGATGTCGCCTGGAAGCCGGGAGCGGAAATCAAGCTCACCGCCGCCTGATAAGGCCAATCTTCCGCCGCCGTGCGCGGCGCTAACCCAGGAGGCCGCCGCCC
>DASWWB010000482.1:0-7540 GCA_036406115.1 Herpetosiphonaceae bacterium | reverse complement strand
GGAGATCGACGCGCTCCAGGAGCAGGTCGCCAATGCCTATCAAACTCTGGCTTTCCTGATGCAGGAGCGGCTGCTTGCCGCCCGCCAGGATGTCGCCGAGGCCGGCCAGCGCCTGGAGCGCGGCTCTCCGCTCGGCAGGATCCAGGTGCAGCGCCAGCAAATCGACCGCCTGCTGGAGCGCTCGCGCCAGCTCAGCGAGACCCGGCTGGAGATGCAGCGGCTCCACCTGCGCGCCTTCGCCCAAACCCTGCGCGCGCTCAACCCCGAGGCGACGCTTGAGCGCGGCTACGCGGTGGTCACCCGCCAGTCGGACGGAGCGGTGGTGATGTCGCCGGCCGATGTCGGCGCCGGCGAGCGCTTGTCCATCAGGCTGCGCGACGGCTCGCTGCCGGCGGTGGCCGACTAGTTCTCGTCAGCACGCAGCGTAGGGCGCCCTGGTTTCCCTCACTGCCATGCGCAGCTGGAGCGGGGCCGCGGCGCTCTCCGCTATGATGTTATCCACAAGGTAGCTCGCGCCGCCTTCGACCTCTAACGCGAAACGATACATGCCTTTGGTCGGCGGCTTGGGATGGATGGAAATGATAGGCATAGCGACTGCTTTGAATGTGCGCTGCGGCTGGAGGGCGAATGGCTCAAATCGGCCCCGGAATTCGGACATGAGCTTGTAGTCCATCGATGGATGCACATACGGCGCGATCATTGCTTGGAACCGCTTCGTTGCCCTGACGTTGAAAGTAATGTGTCCGCGCGAATCTGAGAAGGCGTCTATGCCTCGTTGATGGAACCAGGCCGCTGCCGCGTCACGCTGGGTTCTTGGAAAACTTGTGCAGCAAATGGAGGATCGGTCATTTCTCTGAGGCTCACGGTGGACTGTTCCGTCATCGAGATACCATATCGCGATCGCAAGCGGATCTAACTGATTAATGAGCCATTGGCTCGGGCTCTTCCCGCGCTGATCATATCCATGGGTGATGAGCCGCGTTAGCTCATGCATAGGAATAGTGTCAAAACCATGGCCGCCTTTGGAGTTGGACCCGCTCGATCCAATGAGATCGTTGAATTGGGTTTCTTTCCACCGGCAATATGCGATTTGCTCACGACCATGGCCAATGCGAAGTTGGGTGTTGTAGTCTCCGACGCGCCGCAGATTTCCATCACCAAGCATCGATCCGTAAACAATACTTTGATGTTCTGAAGAAAGATAATGTTTGACTGCCGTTGTGAGTTGATCTCCAGGCTGAAGCATTTTGGCTGGTAAATAGCCCTGCTCGGTAAGTAACAGTTGATCTGGCGAAGACCCAAAATGATGCCGCCCGCTGCCTTCATTCGCAGCGACGGTAAATTGCAAAAAACTTGAGGCTGGCCCCTCTTTTCTCCATCCAGTAATTAATCCTGGCTCAAACCATCCATTGGCTTCGTTGTATGCCAAAACCTCAAGTGAGCGACGCTGATTGACGAGAATGCCGATTTTCTCGTTCTTCCCGTCAGCTAAAATCACCCGGGCGTTATAGTGGAATCCTTCCATGAGTTTTTCCACCTGTCTAAAACACAGCCGGGCGCAGATTGCTGCGCCCGGCTGTGCGGCTCATGAAGCCATTGGCTTGTTACTCGTCGTCGAACACATCGTCATCGGCGGCGGCAGCCGCCTCGGCAGCACCCGCCACGACGGTCGCCGGCGCCCCGGTCGAGGAGGCGCGGATCAGGCCCTCGATCTCGTTGCCCAGGGCGGGGTTGTCTTTCAGGAACTGCTTGGCGTTCTCGCGGCCCTGGCCCAGCCGGTCCTCGCCCAGATAGAACCACGCGCCGCTCTTGCGGATGATGTCCATGGTTACGCCCACGTCGATGATGTTGCCCTCGCGCGAGATGCCCTCGTTGTACATGATGTCGAACTCGGCCTGGCGGAACGGCGGCGCAACTTTGTTCTTGACGACTTTCACGCGCGTGCGGCCACCGATAACGTCGGTGCCGGATTTGATTTGCTCGATACGGCGAATATCCAGGCGAACCGAGGCATAGAACTTCAATGCGTTACCACCCGTTGTGGTTTCTGGGTTTCCGAACATTACACCGATCTTCATACGCAGCTGGTTGATGAAAATCAGCGCCGTTCGCGATTTCGCCACCGCGCCCGACAATTTACGCAGCGCCTGCGACATCAGACGCGCTTGCAGACCGACATGCGAGTCGCCCATGTCGCCTTCGATCTCAGCGCGGGGCACGAGCGCCGCGACCGAGTCGACGACGATCACATCGATGGCGCCGGAGCGGACCAGGGTTTCGCAGATTTCGAGCGCCTGCTCGCCAGTGTCGGGCTGCGAGACCAGCAAATCCTCGACGTTGACGCCGCATTTGGCAGCGTAGACCGGGTCGAAGGCATGCTCGGCGTCGATGAAGGCTGCAACGCCGCCCATTTTCTGGGCCTCGGCGACAATATGTTGGGTCAGGGTGGTTTTACCCGAGCTTTCAGGACCGTAGATTTCAATCACGCGGCCGCGGGGGATGCCGCCGACGCCGAGCGCAATGTCAAGCGCGATCGCGCCGGTGGGGATGGCCTCGATGGCGAGCTTGTTGTCGCTCATCTTCATGATCGAGCCTTTGCCGAACTGGCGGTCGATCTGGCTGATGGCGGCGGCGAGCGCTTTTTCTTTTTCGGGTGAGATGGGCATTGCTCAAACTCCTTGCAGATACTCGGGCTTACGAAAAAGATGGGGCGCCAGCGCGTTGCTCAACGCCACGGAAGGATTATAGCACACCTGTTCGCCACCCGCAAGCGTTTCTTCGTGAATCATCCAATGCTGTGACGGCGCCTGTCACGCCGCCATGATCGCGCTCGCGCCGCTGATTCGCTGCTTGAAGGTTGGCTGCGGCGCAGGTCGGCGGCGCGGTGTAGACTGCGGCGATTCCCGCCACGACCTGGTGGGGCAGAAACCGACAATGGCGATATCGCCTTGAATATCGCATCGCCTGCGCTGTGGCTCCGCGCTGGGCCGTAGATTGACCCCCGGCGGCCCATCGCGTATCATCGCGGCCAGGCAATTGCCAGTGAAAAGGAGCTTCTATGGATGTCAATCCCGGCATTTTCAAAGCCTATGATATTCGCGGCGTCTATCCCACCGAGCTGAACGAAGACGTCGCCTATGCGATCGGGCGGGCGTTCGCCTCGTTCCTGCAAGCGGACACGGTGATCGTCGGCCGTGACATGCGCACGTCAGGCCCGTCGATCTTCGCGGCGGTGACCCGCGGCCTGATGGAGCAGGGCGCCGATGTGATCGACATCGGCATGGTCAGCACCGACCAGTACTATTTCGCCTGCACCAAGCTCGGCCACCCTGGCATGATGGTCACGGCCTCCCACAATCCCAAGCAGTACAACGGCTTCAAAATGGTGCGCAAGATGCCCCAGCTGCTCAGCGGCGACGCCGGCATCCAGGATTTGCGCCAGCTGGTCGAGACCGACGGCTACGCCGAGCCAGTCCGCCAGGGCAGCATGAGCACCCTCGACCTGAGCGATGAGTTCGTCGAGGCCGTGCTCCAGCTGATCGATGTGTCCGCGCTGAAGCCGCTCAAAGCGTTGGCCGACACCGGCAACGGCATGGTCGGGCCGATCTTGGAGCGCGTCTACAAGCGGCTGCCGATCGAGTTCGTCGGCATGTACCTGGATCCGGACGGCACCTTGCCGAACCATGGCCTTGATCCCTTGCAGCCCGAAAATCGCGCCGAATTGCAGCGCCGGGTCGTCGAGGAGGGGGCGGATGTGGGCTTCGCCTTCGACGGCGACGGCGACCGCTTCTTCACGATCGACGACCGCGGCGAATTCGTCTCGGGTGACTTCATGACGGCGCTGCTGGGCCTGTACTACCTTGAGCGCCACCCGGGCGCCAAAATCCTCTACGACGTGCGCGCCTCCTGGGCCGTGCCCGAGCTGATCGGCCAGGCCGGCGGCCAGCCGCTGATGGAGCGGGTCGGCCACGCCTTCATCAAACAGCGCATGTCGCAGGAGGAGGCGGTCTTCGCCGGCGAGGTGACCGGGCACTACTACTTCAAAGATTTCAACTACGCCGACTCCGGGCTCATTCCCTCGCTGCTGATCCTGGAGATGCTCTCCAAAAAGGGCAAGAAGCTCTCGGAGCTGCTGGCGCCGCTGGAATCCACCTATTTCATCTCCGGCGAGATCAACACCCGGGTGGCGGATTCGGCCGCGACGCTCCAGGCGCTGGCCGAGCGCTACGCCGACGGCGAGCAGCTCCGCATGGACGGCCTGTCGGTGACCTATCCCGACTGGCACTTCAATGTCCGCGCCTCCAACACCGAGCCGCTGCTGCGCCTCAACCTGGAGGGCCGCACCCGCGAGCTGATGGAGCAGAAGCGCGACGAAGTGATGGCGATTATCCGGGGGTAGTTGGGGGGAGTCGTCAGCTATCAGTCGTCAGTCGCCAGGGCGGCGCTCATCGAGGTGAGCGCCGCCGATCGTTGTTCGCGGGTGTTCGCGCCGGGCCGCCGGGCTTTCACCCTGACGACTGACGACTGACGACTCCCTACGCTTTGTCCGCCAGCGCCGCCACGCCGGGCAGCACCTTGCCCTCCAGCAGCTCCAAGCTGGCGCCGCCGCCGGTCGAGATGTGCGACATCTTGTCGGCGAGGCCCATCTGCTCGACTGCCGCGACCGAATCGCCGCCGCCGATGATGCTGGTCGCCTTGCTGTCGGCCAGCGCCTGCGCCACGGCGCGCGTGCCGGCGGCGAATGGTTCCAGCTCGAACACGCCCATCGGCCCGTTCCAGATCACCGTTTTGGCGTCGCGGACCACCTGGGCGAAGGCCTGGCGCGTCTCGGGGCCGATATCGAGGATGCGCCAGCCGTCGGGCACATCCTCGACGCCGACAGTCTGGGTGGCGGCCTCGGCGCTGAACGCATCGGCGATCACCACATCGGTGGGCAGGCAGAGATCGACGCCGCGGCCCTGGGCCTCCTCGAGCAGGCGGCGGGCCTCGGCCACGCTGTCGGGCTCGGCCAGCGAGTCGCCGATGCTCTTGTTCTGGGCCAGCAGGAACGTGTTGGCCATGCCGCCGCCGATCAGCAGCGAATCGACCTTGCCGAGCAGATTCTCGATCACGCCGATCTTATCGCTGATCTTCGCGCCGCCGATGATCGTCACGAACGGCCGGGCGGGATCCTCGATCGCCGAGCCGAGGGCGGCCAGCTCGCGCTCCAGCAGGAAGCCCGCGACGGCCGGCAGGAAGCGGGCCACGCCCTCGGTCGAGGCGTGGGCGCGGTGGGCGGCGCCGAACGCATCATTGACATAGACATCGCCGAGCTTCGCCAGCTCGCGCGACATCGCCTCGTCGTTGGCCTCCTCGCGGGCGTCGAAGCGCGTGTTTTCCAGCAGCAGCACCTCGCCGGGCTTGAGCGCCCCGGCGGCGGCCTCGGCCTCGGGGCCGGTGGTGGCGCCGACCGTCTGCACCGGTTTGCCCAGCAGCTCGCGCAGCCGCTCGGCGACCGGCTTCAGCCGCAGCTCCTCGGCGACCTTCTTTTTGGGCCGGCCGAGGTGCGACATCAGCACCACGCTGGCGCCCTGGTCGAGCAAGTACTGGATGGTCGGCACCGCCGCCCGGATGCGCGTGTCGTCAGTTACCTCGCGCGCTTCGTTCAGCGGCACATTGAAATCAACCCTCACCAGCGCCCGCTTGCCGTTCCACTCCACATCGCGAATGGTTTGCTTGTTCAAGTTGGTGGCCTCCTGGAATAGTCGTCAGCTATCAGTCATCAGTCGTCAGGATTGGGCTTCCGGCTCCCCGGCTTGTCCCCTGACGACTGACAGCTGACGACTGACGACTTACATAATATACGACGCGCTTTCCGCCATTTGCAGCAGCGACTGCGGATCGAGCATCACATTGACAATCGATGGTTTCCCGCTCGCCAGGGCGCGCTCCAGCGCCGGGCCGATCTCCGCCGGATCGGTGACGTGTTCGCCGTGGCCGTCGAACATCGGCGCCATCAGATCGTAGCGGGTCGGCGCCAGGGCGGTGGCGACGGCCCGCTCCTCGCCGAACAGCGCGATCTGCGGCGTGCGGATCTGGCCCCAGCCGGCGTCGTTGCCGATGATCGACACGATCGGCAGCCCGAAGCGGGCGGCGGTGTCCAGCTCGAAGCCGTTGAGGCCGAACGAGCCGTCGCCGTTGATCACCACGACCCGCCGCTCGGGATACAGCGCCTGGGCCGCCAGCGCGAAGGGCAGCCCGACGCCCAGGCAGCCGAGCGGGCCGGGATCGAGCCACTGGCCGGGGCGGCTGAGGCGGATGACCCGCGCGCAGGCCGCCACAATGTCGCCGCCGTCGCCGATCAGGATCGCCTCGGGGTTGGCGGCGGCCCAGGCGTCGAGGGCTTGGGCGAAGCGGTAGTGGTGGACGGGCGTCTGGTCGCTGGCCAGGAACGGCGCCAGCTTGGCTTGGCGGCCGCCCTCGTCCTCGCGCAGCGCCGCCAGCCAGGGCGCGAAATCGAGATGATGGTGGTGGAGCGCCAGCCGGAGCTGGTCCAGCACCGCCCTGCTGGAGCCGACGATGCCGACCTCGGCGCCGCGATTGCGGCCGATCAGCGCCCCCTCGATCTCGATCTGGACGATCTTCGCCTTGGGGTTGATGCGCTCGCCGTAGCCGAGCCGGAAATCAATCGGCGTTCCGGCGATGATCACCAGGTCGGACTCGCGCAGCGCCTTGCCGCGCGACAGCTGGAGGAACGAGGGATGGTCCCAGGGCAGGCAGCCGCGGCCCATCCCGTTGAGATAGACCGGCAGGCTGAGATCGGCGGCCAGCGCCGCCAGCTCGCCGTGGGCGCCGTCCCAGTAGATCGACGAGCCGCCGATCAGCATGGGCTGGCTGGCGCCGGCGATCAGCTCGACCGCCTGGGCGATGGCATGCGGGTCGCCCCAGGTCTCCGCCGCGCTGCGATAGTTCTGGGGGATGCGAGCGGCGGACTCCTCGACAGTGTTGCCGAGCACATCGAACGGCAGCTCGACGAAGACCGGCCCGGGCCGGCCGCTGAGCGCCGTGCGGATCGCGCTGGTCAGGATCTCGGGGATGCGAGCGGCGTCGCCGACGTGGACGCTCCATTTGGTGATCGGCCGCAGCAGATCGACCTGTTCCATCTCCTGGAGCGCGCCGCGGCCCATCAGCTCGGTGGGGGCGGCGCCGCCGAGCAGCAGCAGCGGGCTGCCGGCCTGGAAGGCGTTGGCGACCGCCGTCACCGCGTCCGTGACGCCCGGGCCGGCGGTGACCGCCGCCACGCCGATCGAGCGGGTGAGCCGCGCCCAGGCGTCGGCGGCGTGGCCGGCCGCCTGCTCGTGGCGGGTGTCGATGATCCTGATCCCCTCGGTGACGCAGCCGTCGTAGATCGCCGCGATATGGCCGCCGCAGAGCGTGAAGATTGTCTCGACGCCCGCCGCCTTGAGCGTGCGCGCCACCAGTTCGCCGCCGGTGAGTTTGGCCATCGGAGCCTCCTTTGCGCTAGCCGAGCCGCTCGACGCCGCGCGCGCCGCGCCGCCAG
>DASWWB010000481.1:0-4288 GCA_036406115.1 Herpetosiphonaceae bacterium | reverse complement strand
CGGCTGGGGATGCGTTCGGCGCCGCCGTCAGCGACCTGGCCGCCGCGCTGCCGATCGACCCGCCTGGCGACCTGTTCGCCACCGCCGCCTACCGCGCGATGCTCTGCGGGGCGCTGGCCCGGCGGGTCATCGTCGCCGCCGCCGAGCGGGCCGCCAGCCGGCCGCGCGCCTGAGGAGCCACGCCATGCCGATTGAAATTTCGCTGACCGTCAATCAGCGCCCCTACGTCCGCCAGGTCGAGCCGCGCCTGCTGCTTAGCGATTTCCTGCGCCAGGAGCTGGGCCTGACCGGCACCCACGTCGGCTGCGAGCACGGCGTCTGCGGCGCCTGCACGGTCTTGCTGGAGGGCGAGCCGGTCCGCTCGTGCCTGCTGTTCGCGGTCCAGGCCGACGGGCAGGCGATCACGACGGTCGAGGGGCTGTCCGACGACGTGGACCGGCTCCATCCGCTCCAGGCCAGCTTCCAGGCCGCCCACGGCCTGCAATGCGGCTTCTGCACGCCGGGCGTCCTGCTCTCGCTGCTGCCGTTCCTGGAGCGCGCCGACGAGCCGTCGGAGGATGAGATTCGCCTCGCGCTGAGCGGCAATCTCTGCCGCTGCACCGGCTACCAGCATATTGTCGACGCGGCGCGCCTGGCGCTGGCCGAGCGGCGCGGGGGAGGCGGGGCATGAAGATCCAGGGAATCGGCGCGCCGGCCCGCCGGGTCGAGGACGCCCAGCTGCTGACCGGCCAGGCCCAGTTCACCGACGATGTCGCGCTGCCGGGGATGGTCCACGCCGCCTTCAAGCGCAGCCCGCACGCCCACGCCCGCATCGGCTTCATCGATCTCAGCGCCGCCTGGCGCCTGCCCGGCGTCATCGCCATTTTCACCGCCCGCGATCTCGGCGATTTCTGGCAGCCCTCGCCGCTGCTGGTGCCGCCGCCGCCCCTGGCCGGCAGCACCTTCAATCAGCGCACCGCCGGCCAGCTGGCCCGCGATGTGGTGCGCTACGCCGGCGAGCCGGTGGCGATGGTCGTCGCCGAAAACCGCTACTTGGCCGAGGACGCCCTCGACGCCATCCGCGTCGAGTATGAGCCGCTGCCGCCGGTCGTGGGGCTGCGCGAGGCGCTGGCCGGCGCGGCGCTGGTCCATCCCGACGTGGGCTCGAATGTCGCCGCCCATGTCGTGCAGACCAAGGGCGACTACGAGCGCGCCCGCGCCGGCGCCGATCGCGTCATCGCCCGCGAGTTCGCCTACGACCGCGGCACGGCGGCGCCGATTGAGGCCCGGGCGGTGGTCGCCCAGTTCGATCGCGCCAATCGCCAGCTGACGGTCTGGGACTCGACCCAGGCGCCGATCCCGGTGCGCAACGGCCTGGCCCAGATGCTGGGTCTGTCCGAGCGCCAGGTGCGGGTGATCGCCCGCTTCGTCGGCGGCGGCTTCGGACCTAAGCTAATGGCGTTTTTTCCCGAGGAGACGCTGGTGCCGTGGGCGGCGATGCGCCTCGGCGTGCCGATCAAATGGGTCGAGGACCGGCGTGAGAATTTCCTCCACATGCCCCACGAGCGCGGCCAGATCCACGAGTCCGAGCTGGCGATCAGCGCCGACGGCCGCATCCTCGGCATCAAGGATGTCTTCCTGCAAGACTCGGGCGCCTACAATCCCTATGGCATGACCATCCCGATCAACAGCCAATGCACGCTGCTCGGGCCGTATGTCGTGCCCAGCTACTACAGCGAATTCACCTCACTCTTTACCAACAAGACGATTGTCACGCCCTATCGCGGCGCCGGCCGCCAGCCCGGCGTGTTTGTGGTCGAGCGGCTGCTCGACCTGGCCGCCCGCGAGCTGGATCTCGACCCGGCCGAGATCCGCCGCCGCAACCTGATCCAGCCCGACCAGTTTCCCTGGTCCAACGAGATCATGTATCAGGACTTCACCACCCTGACCTATGACTCGGGCGACTATCCGGCGGTGTTGGAGAAGACCCAGGCGATGATCGGCTGGGACGAGTTCCGCGAGACCGAGGGGCCGCGGCTGCGCGCCGAGGGGCGCAAGGTCGGGATCGGCCTAGTGATGTATGTCGAGGGCAGCGGCATCGGCCCCTACGAGGGGGCGCGGGTCCAGGTCGAGCCAACCGGCAAGGTGACGGTGGTGACCGGGATCGGCACCCAGGGCCAGGGCCACTACACGATTTTCGCCCAGATCGCCGCCGACGTGCTGGGGTTGGACATCCACGATATCTATGTCTCGACCGGCGACAGCGGCCAGTTCAACTGGGGCACCGGCACTTTCGCCAGCAGGGGCGCCGTGGTGGCCGGCTCGGCGGTCTATGCCGCCGCCTGCAAAGTGCGCGAGAAGGCCCTGGCGCTGGCCGCCGAGGAGTTCGGCGTCGCCGAGGACGCGATCGAGCTGGGCGGCGGCGAGGCCTGCGTCCGCGGCCAGCCCGAGCGGCGGATCAGCCTGGCGGCGCTGGCGGCCCGGGCCAACCCCCTGCGCGGCGCGGTCACGCCCGGCACCGAGCCCGGCATGGAGGCGACGATGTATTTCGGCCCGGCGATGGGCGCCACGTCGGCCGGGGCGCATGCGATGATCGTCGAAGTCGAGCCCGAGACCTTCAACCTGCGGATTTTGCGCTACGTGGTGGTCCACGACTGCGGCACGCTGCTCAATCCGCTGCTGGTCGAAGGCCAGATCCATGGCGGCGTGGCCCAAGGCATCGGCAACGCCTTTTTCGAGCAGCTGCGCTATGATGAGCGCGGCCTGCTGCTCAACGCCTCGTTCCAAGAGTATCTGCTGCCGCTGGCCACCGACGTGCCGCGCATCGATGTCGGCCACCTGGAGACGCCGTCGCCGCTCAACCCGCTTGGCACGAAAGGCACCGGCGAGGCCGGCGCGATTCCGGTCGGGGCGCTGTTCGCCCAGGCGCTGGAGGACGCGCTGCGCGACACCGGGATTGAAATCCGCGAGATTCCGCTCAGCGCCGACCGGCTCTGGCAGCTCGCCGCCGGGGCGCCGAAGCCCGCGGCGGAGTGAATCGACGATTGATTGGAGCGTGTTTGGTTTGGAGCTGACCTTGCTTTCGCTGGCCCAGGCCGGCGGGCTGCTGGCGCGGCGCGAGCTGTCGCCGGTGGACCTGGTCCAGGCGCATCTTGATCGGATCGGCGCTGTCGATCCGATCATCAACAGTTTCATCACCGTGACCGCCGAGGCGGCGCTGTGCGAGGCGGAGGCCGCCGAGGCGGCGATCGCCCAGGGCGGCTATCGCGGCCCGCTGCACGGCATCCCGCTCGGCCTGAAGGATTTGTTCGAGACCGCCGGCGTCCAGACGACCGCCGGCTCGGCCTTTTTGCGCGGCAATGTCCCGGCCAAGGACGCGGCGGCGGTGCGGCGGCTCAAGAACGCCGGCGCGATCAGCCTCGGCAAGCTCAACATGCACGAGTGGGCGATGAGCGTCACCAACGTCAATCCGCACTACGGCGACTGCCGCAACCCGTGGGACCCGGCCCGCATCCCCGGCGGCTCGTCGGGCGGCTCGGGCGCGGCGCTGGCGGCCGGCCTGTGCATGGGCGCGCTCGGCAGCGACACCGCCGGCTCGATCCGCATCCCGGCGGCCCTGTGCGGCATCGTGGGCCTCAAGCCGACCTACGGCAGGATCAGCAGCCTCGGCGTGCTGCCGCTGAGCTGGAACATGGACCACGCCGGCCCGATGGCGCGCACGGTCCGCGACACGGCGCTGCTGCTCCAGGCCCTGGCCGGCTACGATCCCGCCGATCCCTACTCGGCCAGCCAGCCGGTCGACGATTATCTGGCCGGCCTCGACGGCGGCGTGCGCGGCTGGCGGATCGGCCTGGCGCTTGACAGCTTTCTCCCGCCGGACCGGCCGGTCGATCCCGAGGTCGCGGCGGCGGTGCGCCAGGCGGCGGCGGTCTTCGAGTCGTTGGGCGCGTCGGTGGTCGAGGTGGCCTTCCCCGAGATGCAGGATATCTGGCGCCAGAACAGCTGCATTTTGATGAGCGACGCGCTGGCCTATCACCAGGAGCGCTTCCGGGAGCAGCCCGGATTGTTCGGCGAGGATGTGCTGGCGGCGCTCACGCGGGCCGCCGGCTACAGCGCCGTCGATTACGCCGGCGCCAGGCGGGTCCAGGCCAAGGTCCGGCGCAGCTTCGAGGCCTTCTGGGGCGGGTTCGATCTGCTGCTGACGCCGACCACGCCGGTCGCCGCCCCGCTGATCGACGAGGGCGCCGAGGCCCGGCGCCGCCCCTCGCTGATCAGCCTGACGGCGCCGTTTAATTTTGTCAGCCAGCCG
>DASWWB010000480.1:0-10108 GCA_036406115.1 Herpetosiphonaceae bacterium | reverse complement strand
GGGCGCCCCGGCTGGAGCGGATCGTCGCGCCCCAGATCGCGCTGGTCCAGGCCATCCCGGTCGTGGCGGTCGCGCCGCTGATCATCCTCTGGCTCGGCGTCAATCTCCAGGCCAAGATCCTGGTGGCGGCGCTGGTCACCTTCTTCCCGATCCTGAGCAGCGTCGTCGTGGCCCTGCGCGGCGTGCCGCGCGAGGTGCGCGAGGAGGCCATGCTCAGCGGCGCTACCCGCTGGGAGCTGCTGCGCCATGTCGAGCTGCCGCTGGCCCTGCCCGGGATTTTCGGCGGCGTCAAGACCAGCCTGGCGCTGGCGACGACCGGCGCGGTGGTCGCCGAGTTCATCGGCGGCCGCGACGGCCTCGGCGCGCTGATCACGATCGCCCGCGGCATGTTCGACACGCCGCTGCTGTTCGCCGCCCTGCTGACGCTGGCCCTGATCACGCTCTGCCTCTATCAGACTGCCATGCTGCTGGAGCGCCGCTTGGTCGACTGGGAGTCCTGAAGATCGCTTCGACGCTTTTGGCCGGCACCCGCCGGCCGCCGACTGCAAGGAGGGTCCCTATGCGCCTCTGGAATTTGCTCGCCCTCTGCCTGCTGCTCGCCGGATGCGGCGCCGCCGCCCAGACCGGGGCCGCCCCCGGCGGGGCGCAGGCCGTCGTCACCGTGGCCATGCCCTACATCCCCAATGTCCAGTTCGCGCCGTTTTACATGGCCAAGTCCAAGGGCTACTACGCCCAGGCCGGGCTCGATGTGCGCTTCGATTACCAATACGAGACCGAGTCGGTCCAGCGCGTGGCCCAGCGCAGCGCCCAGTTCGGCATGGCCGGCGGCGACTCGGTGCTGCTGGCCCGCGCCCAGGGCCTGCCGATCGTGACCGTCGCCACCAACAGCCAGCGCACGCCGACGGTGTTTTTCAGCAAAGCCGAGCTGAACATCGGCACGCCGAACGACCTCAAGGGCAAGCGCGTCGGCATCCCGGCCCGCGCCGGCGCCTCCTACATCGGCCTCCAATCAATGCTGACCGCCACCGGCATCGACGAGCGCGAGCTTGACGTGCGCGAGGTCGGCTTCGCCCAGGTCCAGGCGCTCACCGAAAATCAGATCGACGCGGCCAGCGGCTACGCCAACAACGAGCCGGTGCTGCTGGCCAAGCAGGGCGTCAAGGTCAATGTGCTGCGGGTGGCTGATTATTTCGCCCTCGCCTCCGATGGGATCATCGCCCACGAGCAGCTGATCGCCGAGCAGCCGGAGCTGGTGCGCAGCTTCGTCCAGGCCACGCTGCGCGGCATGGCCGATGTGATCGCCGATCCGAGCGGCGCATTCGCCGTCTGCCTGGCCGAGATTCCCGAGCTGAGCAGCGCCGACGCCGCGACCCAGGACCTCCAGCGCGCGGTGCTGGCCGAGACGATCCCGTTCTGGCAAAGCGAGCAGACCGCCGCCCGCGGCCTCGGCTACACCGATGCTGCCAGCTGGCGCGCCACCCACTCGTTTCTGCGCCAGGCCGATCTGCTGGTCGCCGATGTCGATGTCTCGCGCTCGTTCACCAATGAGTTTATCAAAAAGTAAATGGCTCCAGGAGGGGTCAGGGATCAGGGGTCAGGCCGCCTTGGGACAGGACATGGCGCCAATCAGACAACCGGTAGCGCCACGCCGTCTCGCCGTCCGGCCTGATCCCTGATCCCTGGCCTCTCAAACTACGCTCCTCCCGCCACCCGATCCGCCCACTCCAGGACATAGTCCGCCAGCACCTCCCAGCCGGGGGCGCCGACGCCGAAATGGTTGCGGCCGGCGAACTCCTTGAAATCGGTGACGGCGGGCGAGACGCGGTATTTGCGGTAGTTGGATTGGTTGAGCGAGGCCGGGATGATCGTGTCGGTGCTCCCGGCGAGCAGCAGCAGCGGCGCGCGCTGGCGGGCGAAATCGATCTGGGCCGTGCTGGTGAGGGCGCCGCGGGCGATGGTCAGCGACTCGGGCACGGCCTCGCGCTCGTAGATCGCGCGCTGGGCGCCGATCTCCATGCCGTTGACGAAGGCGTACTGGAAATCCTCGAACGGCATCACATAGGGCTCGCGGCCGGAGCGCAGGAAATTGAGCGCCGGCCAGTTCGCCTTGAGAAACGACCATTTCAGCGTGACCACGCCCCGCGGCGGCGCCGAGTCGATCGCCACGCCGGCGGCGCCCAGCCCGCGCTGGAGCAGGACCTGGGTGATCAGGCCGCCCATCGAGTGGCCGACGATCACTGGCGGCGCCGGCAGGGCCCTGATCGCCGCTTCATGGTGGTCGATCACCTGGGCCAGCGTCCGGCGGCCCAGCTCGGGGTCGGGGCTGCGCCGCAGCTCCTCGGGCGAGCGGTCGCGGCCGGGCCAGGCGATGGCCTGGGCCTCGTGGCCGAGCCGCTGGAAACGATCGACCCACGGCTGCCAGCTGTGCTTGGTCATGTACAGGCCGTGGATGAAAACAAACGAGTGCGCCATTGTGCGTTCCGCCCTTTCTTGCTGTTGCGACGCCACCGCTGCGGTGGGACTGGCTCCATTGTAGGCGCCGCGCCCAGGACAAAATGTCCCCCCGCTAGCCGCCGGCCGCCCAGCCGAGCGCTGCGAACAGGGCCTTGCCCTCCTCGTCGGCAGGCACGAAGCCCACGATCTGCGGGAAATCGAACTGGAAATAGCCCACCGAGACCAGCAGCGGCCGCAGCCAGACGCTCAGCGCCCGGCCGGGGCCGCTGACCCGCGCCTCCAGCAAAATCGCGCCCGGCAGGTCGCGGCTGCTCGGATCGGCCGCGAAGGGCGCCGCGCTGTCGACGGTCTGCCAGTGATGGGCGAACTCGGGCAGGCCGTGGAAGTGGCCGACCAGCGCCGCGTACCAGGGCTCCCCCTGGCTGAGCAGATTGGCCCGCTTGAAGCCATAGATGGTCTGGCGCGCCATCCGCAGCCAGGAGTCGCGGTTGTGGATCAGATGGGGATAGAGCGGCATCGCCGGATCGAACAGCAAATGGAGGACGTTCAGCTGGTCGGGCGAGAACGCCGCCAGCTGGGCGCGCTCGACGCCGAACAGCGCCAGCGCATGGTCGTTGATGTGGTGGATGCGCCAGTCGCGGTTGATCACGACCGCCGGCATGGCCAGCTGGCCGACGACCTCGACCGCCATGCCGACCGCCCGCTCCAGCTCGGCGCCCGTCAGGTAGGGATCGACCGGGGCGCCGCCCGCCGCCAAGAGCAGCTGGTTGCGCTCCTCCAGCCCGCAGCAGAGATAATCGGCGATCTCCATCACGAGTTCGCGGCGCGGCGGGCGGGTGACCCGGCCCTGGCGCATCGGCTTGTAGCTGCCGTACACCATATCTTCGAACTCGGACCGGCTCCAGGAGCGCGGCCCCCAGCCGTCGGCGGGATTGCGGGGAGGATCGGCCTGGCGCCGCGCCAGCAGGGCCTCGACCGCCGCCACGAAGGCGCGGCAGTCGGGATGGATCGGGGAGGGCGGATTGGTCACGGGCAGACATCCTTCCGTTCAGGGATCAGGGGCCAGGGATCAGGTCAGGACAAGCAGCAAAGCTGATCGGCGTCATAGGAGGCGCCCGCAGCTTCGCCGTTCGGCCTGATCCCTGATCCCTGGCCCCTTGCGATCATTCCCTGGTCGCAGGAATCAGCGCTTGCCGCCCCGGTCGCCGCCGCCCTGGCTGTTGCCGTAGCCGGGATGGGGCTCGCCCTCCCATTGGTTCTGGCCGCCCTCGACCTGCGACTCGGCGCTGCGGTGGCTTTGCTTAAGGTCGCGCAGCCCGTCGCGCGTGTCGTGGCTCTGCTCGGGGCCGCCGCGCTCGCGGGTCTCGCCCTGTTCGTCGTTTCGCTCATTGCGCTGATCTGACATAGCATCCTCCTTCACGCCTCGCCGCGTCGCGAAGCTCGGGGAGGGCGATGCAGATTGTATGCCAGCGGCGCTAATCGCACCAGGCGGCAAGGCCGAGGCCGGCGTCCAGCCCCCGCTCGATGAGCCGGGCCATGCGCCGGTACGGGGCCTCGGGGGCGGCCGGATCCTGCCCAAGCACGCTGCGGCCGGTCATGCGGCGATATTCCTCATCGAGCAGACGCAGCGCCGGCGCCAGCTCCGCGACAGGCAGATGGCTGTCCGCGAACAGCAGCGGCAAGCCGACGCCGAGCCCGGCTTCGCGGCAGGCCCGCGCCCACGGCTCCAGCAGCAGGCACTCGCCGTCGTCGAAGCGGTCGCCCGGGAGAGGCGCCGCAGCGGCATCGTCGATCGTAAAGAATTCCAATCCCATCGCCGCTCCTAGCTTAGCGGCTCGAAAGCGCGGATCGCGCCGCCGACGCCGGCCAAAACCAGTCCGCCCGCCGTCCGAAAGAGCTTCGTGTCAATGCGCTTGCCGACCCGCTGCGCGCCCAGCCGCCGCCCGTCAGGCGCGAACACAATCAATTGGCCGAACGAGGTGCCGACGACCACCCTGCCGTCGGGAAGCTCGGCGATCGCGCCCAGGCCGCGATTGTCCGCCACCGGCGCGCTCCAGCGCAGCTCGCCCGAGGTGCGGTCATAGGCGATCACCATCCCCTGCCGCAACCCATAGCGATGCTCGGCGCCCTCGGCGAAGCGCCAGCCCGGCGTGCGTGGCGCCGGCTCCCAGCCGCCCGCCGCCAGCGCGAATGTTTCGCCGTCCAGCGTCTGCGCCGCCAGCCGGCCGCCGAGGGCGAACACGGCGGCATCGTCGTCGTGGCACCAGACCGGGCCGGGCAGCGGCAGGCTCGTCACGGCGCCGCTGAGCGGATCGAACAGAGCCAGCCCGCCGAGCAGGGATTGATCCGCCGCATGGCGCAGCGCGGACGGCGACCCGAGGTCGATCATCGCGAAGCCCCACGGGCCGGCGACGGGCGGCGACCAGGCGCACAGGCCGGGATGGACCCACAGCGGCTCGCCGGTCCGGGCGTCGAAACCCATCGGCTGGGTGTAGCCGCGCCAGCCGCCGGCGAGCACGCAGCCCGCCGCGACCGCCAGATGACCGGCATACCAGGAGCGCTCCCCGTTGACTGCGCGGCGCCAGACAAGCTCGCCGGTCGCCAGGTCGAAACAGCGCAGATCATTGCCCAGATGAAACAGGCGCTCCCCGCCCAGCGCCAGCCAGCCCCGCGGGCCGGCGATCTTGGCGGACCAGCGGACAGCGCCGCTCTCGGGGTCCAGGCGGCTCAGCCAGGAGCGGCGCTCCGGCGCGAGGACCGCCTCAGGCGTGAATATGGTGCCCGGATACGGTTGGAAATGCAGATCATGCGCCCAGCGCACGGCGAACAGCTGCCCCATCTTGCGCTCCTCGTCACTCGGCGGCGGAGGTCCTCGGCTATAATACCCCCATCGACCCGATCAAAGGAGATCAACGCAATGAAAGATATCGTAATCGTTGACGGCGCCCGCACGCCCTTCGGCACCTTCATGGGCTCGCTCAAAGGCTTCACGGCCACCGAGCTTGGCGTCATCGCCGCCCGCGCCGCCCTGGAGCGGGCCAAGATCGATCCGGCCAGCGTCGACGGCGTCGTGTTCGGCAATGTCCTCCAGACCAGCCCCGACGCCATCTACCTGGCCCGCCACATCGGCCTCAAAGCCGGCGCGCCGATCGAAACGCCGGCCCTGACCGTCAACCGGCTGTGCGGCTCGGGCCTGGAGGCGATCGTCCAGGGCGCGCGGCTGATCCAGCTCGGCGAGGCGGCGGTCGTGCTGGCAGGCGGCGCCGAGAACATGTCACAGGCCCCGCACCAAATCTACGGCGCCCGCGACGGACTGGCGCTCGGCCAGGGCCAGCTGGTCGATTATCTCTGGGCCTCGCTGGTCGACAGCTACAACCAGCTCGGCATGGCGCTGACCACCGAGAATCTGGTCGAGAAATACGGCATCAGCCGCGAGGAGTCCGACGAGTTCGCCCTGCGCTCGCACCAACTGGCCGCCGCCGCCCAGGACGCCGGCCGCCTGGCCGAGGAGATCGTCCCGGTCGAGCTGAAAGATCGCAAGGGCAACGTGACGCTGTTCGCCCACGACGAGCACGTCCGCCGCGATGTCAGCGCCGAGAAGATGGCCGGGCTGAGCGCGCGCTTCAAAAAGGGCGGCACGGTCACGCCGGGCAACGCCAGCGGCATCAACGACGGCGCCGCCGCCGTGGTGCTGATGAGCCGCGAGCAGGCCGAGGCCGAAAACCGCGAGCCGCTCGGCCGGCTGGTCGCCTGGGGCACCTCGGGCGTCCACCCCGACATCATGGGCATCGGCCCGGCCCCGTCGTCGCGCCAGGCGCTCCAGCGCGCCGGCCTGACCCTCGCCGACATCGATGTGGTCGAGATCAACGAGGCCTTCGCCGGCCAGTACCTGGCGGTCGAGCGCGAGCTGGGCCTCGATCGGGCGAAGGTCAATCTCAACGGCGGCGGCGTGGCGATCGGCCACCCGCTGGCCGCCTCGGGCGCCCGCCTCACGGTCGCCACGCTCTATGAGCTGCGCCGGCGCGGCGGCCGCTACGGCCTGCTCAGCATGTGTATCGGCGGCGGCCAGGGGATCGCGGCGGTCGTTGAGAATCTTCAGCGCTAAGGTTCCGCTGGCGCGGGGCGATCAAGCCCAGCATTGGGATTTCCGCTGGCACGGGGCGATCGCCCCCCCCCCGCCCGCCTGGCCAGGCGGGTGCGCAAGGGGGCACGCCCCCTTGCATCCCCCAATATCTGGCCGTCATGTGCGAACGGGCCGGCGATGTTTGGCTTGCCGGCCCGGTTGGGCGTTGGTCTGCAGCAGCGGGGGTCCATTAGGGCTGGCCGTCTATGCCGCTTGCAATTGTAGAGCGCTCGCCGCTTTTTGGTGTTTAGGCTGATTGAATCAGCGCGGCTTGACGCTTGGGGCGGGCGCTGTGCTACAGTTCAGGCTGATCGAATCTGATGTGATGAGGAGCGTTGTGTGAAAAAGTTGGTGTTGTGGCTTGAGGATGCGGAGGCGGCCGAGGAGGCGGTGGCGGGGGCGAAGGCGGCGGCGGCGGCCCGGGAGCGCCAGGCGGGGGGCGAGGGCGCGCCGGGCTTCGTGGTGCCAGTCGCGGTCTACAGCACGGCGCCGCACGGCGAGATCACGCCGGATGTCGAGTCGGCGATCGAAGCGGCCTACGAGCAGCTCGGCGGCGGTCCGGTCACCGTCACCGCCTCGCCGACCGATCCCGACGCGCCGGCCGCCTGCTTCGAGCAGGTCGCCAGCCTCTCCAAGCTGCTCAGCGCCATCGAAAGCTGCTGGCAGTCGCTCACCGCGCCTGAGGCCCTCGATTATTTTCAAGAGCGCGGCATTGACGGCAGCGCCATCGAGATGGGCGTCCTGGTGCAGTCTGCGCCATAATAGCTTTAGGAGGTATCAAGCCATGGCTCAAATCGAAGGCCCAGTCACGCTAGATGAGATCATCCAAGCCCTGAAACAGCTTGGCGGGGAAGCACAAGCAGTTGATATCAAGGATCAGGTGACGTTAAATCGTGGTGGAATGCCTTCTCACTACAGCAATGAGCATAGTTATCGTGAAACTATTCAACGCATTATTGAGAATAATTGTCCAGAATCTGATAACTATCAAGGCACGACTATCTTCAAGAAGGTTGTGAGGGGTAGATATCGACTAGTCGAGGGCTATTGAACCTTATACACCAATAGTCCCGGCGTCAAAACAAGATAGCATCATCGAATAGAATCATCTTACGCCAACCCCACCCAGGGCAGCGCAAACTCTCCTCGCACCGGCACGCTTCCCGCCGCCGCAACCAGTCAGCCGCCGGCTCACACCCGGCGCTAAGAATCTCCCGAACCGCCGCAAAACCACAGCCCGACATCGGGGGATGCAAGGGGGCATCGGCCCCCTGCGCTCCCGCCTCGAGGCGGGCGGGGGGTGGTGCCTCCCCGCGCCGGCAGCGCAACCAAGCCCCGCTCAGCGGAGAACCGCCCTGGCAGGACCAAAGCCCCGCGCAGCGGCCAGCCCGCCGCTCAGGCCCTCACGCGCGGATCGAGCGCATCGCGCAGCCCATCGCCGAGCAGATTGAACCCGAGCACCGTCAGCATAATCGCGATACCCGGGAACAGCGTGTACCACCACTGGCCGGTGCCGACGTAGTTGCGCGAGGCCGCCAGCATCGTCCCCCACTCCGGGCGGGGCGGCTGGGCGCCGAGGCCGAGGAAGCCGAGCGCCGCCACGCTGGTGATCGCCGTCGCGATGCTAAGCGTCATCTGCACCAGGATGGGCGTGAGGCTGTTGGGCAGGATGTGGCGGAACAAGATCCGCCGGGGTTTGGCGCCAAACGATTCGGCGGCCACGATGTACTCCTGGGAGCGCACGCTAAGGACGGCGGCGCGGGCGATGCGGGCGAAAATCGGGATCTCGACGATCGCCACCGCCAGCATCGCATTGAAAAGCGGCGCGTCGATCACGCTGCTCAGGACCGGCACGCTGTCGATCTGGGCGTAGAGATTGGCGGCGAAGGATTTGGGATTATTGCTGATGGCGGTCAGCGCGATCGCCAGCAAAATCGAGGGGAAGGCGAGCAGAATATCCATGAACCAGACCGCGACCGTGTCGAACAGCCCGCCGATGAAGCCGGAGAGCAGCCCCAGCAGCGAGCCGGCCAGCACCGAGAGCAGCACCGCCACCATGCCGACCGTCAGCGAGATCGGCGCGCCGTGCAGCACGCGGACAAACAGGTCGCGGCCCAGCTCGTCGGTCCCGAACGGGCGCTGCATCAGGCCCCAGCCCGTCTCCTGCTTCGTGACCTTCTTGCCGTTCTCCACGACCTGGACGGGGTATTTCAGCTCCGCGCGCTCGGCGGCGCTGAGCGTCCACGACGGCGGCTTGAGCTTGTTGCGGGTGTCGCGGTCGATCGACGGATCGTAGGGGAAGAAAATCGGCACGAACACCGCCACCGCCACCAGGAAGCCGCAGATCCCCAGGCCGATGCGGCCGAGGGCGCTGCTGAGCAGGCGCCGGCGGGCGTCGCTCCACAGCGATCGCGGGCGCCGGATCGGGCCGACAAGCTCGGGCTGCTCAGCGACAGGCTGCGCGGTTGTTGCCATGAGAACACCTTCCCTAACGATATTGAATGCGCGGATC
Organism: Herpetosiphonaceae bacterium; assembly: GCA_036406115.1. Taxonomy (GTDB): domain Bacteria; phylum Chloroflexota; class Chloroflexia; order Chloroflexales; family Herpetosiphonaceae; genus DASWWB01. The sequence continues at coordinate 1,019 of DASWWB010000480.1, read as the reverse complement.
AAACAGACTGTAGGAGAGGTCGACGGCCATGTTCACCAGCACAAAGACCAGGGCCACGAACATCACCCCGCTCTGGACGACCGGGTAGTCGCGGGCCTGGATGGCGCCCAGCAGCCAGGTGCCGATGCCGGGCCAGGAAAAGACTGACTCGGTCAGCACGGCGCCGCCGAGCAGCACGCCCAGCTGGAGGCCGACCACCGTGATCACCGGGATGAGGGCGTTGCGCAGGCCGTGGCGCAGGACTGTCGTCCGCTCCTGGAGGCCTTTGGCGCGGGCGGTGCGGATGAAATCCTGGTTGAGCACCTCAAGCATAGCCGAGCGGGTCATGCGGGCGATGATCGCCATCGGCACCGTGCCCAGGGCGACGGCGGGCAGCAGCAGGTGCTTGAGCGCGTTGAGCGTCACGTCGAGCCGGCCGCGCAGGATGCCGTCCAGGGTGTAGATGCGGGTGATCGGCTCGAAGGAGCGCTGCACCGAATCATCGAGCCGCAGGCTGAGCGGCAGCACGTGGAGCTGGACGCCGAACAGATATTGCATCATCAGGCCGAGCCAGAAGATCGGGATGGAGACGCCGAGCAGCGCCAGCAGCATGCTGCTCGCGTCCAGCCAGGAGCCGCGGCGGGTGGCGGCCAGCACGCCGGTGCCGACGCCGACGATCACCGCGAAGCCCAGCGCCGCCAGCGACAGCTCCAGCGTCGCCGGGAAGCGCTCTTTCAGCTCGGTGCTGATCTCGCGGCTGGTTTTGATCGACGTGCCCAGATCGCCCTTGAGAAAGCCGCCCATGAACGAAAGATACTGGGTGTCGAAGGGATCTTCGCCCTTGAAATCGATGAAATAGGGGCGGTCGAGGCGCAAGGCTTTGCGCAGCGTCTCGCGCTGCTGGGGAGTCGAGCGCTCGCCCAGCATCACCAGGGCCGGGTCGCCGGGGATGAATCGCATCAGGGAAAAGGCCAGGAGGGAAATGCCCAGCAGGACCGGGACCAGGCCCAGTATTCGTCGCAGAACGTAGGCAGCCATTG
>DASWWB010000479.1:0-1724 GCA_036406115.1 Herpetosiphonaceae bacterium | reverse complement strand
ACGAGGCCCTGCGCCTGCTGGCGGCGGTCAGCACGGCGCTCGTCGCCAGCCTCGACAGCCAGGAGCTGCTTGAGGCGCTGGCTCGCTGCGCGGTGCCGGAGTTCTGCGATTACTGCGCCTTCACGCTCCGCGCCGCCGACGGCTCGCCCGGCGACCCGCTGCTCCACGGCCAGCCCGCCAAGCAGGCCCTGGTCGATGAGCTGCGCCGCGACTTCCCCGAGCCGCGGATCGACGAACCCTTGCTGCACACCCTGGAGTCCGGCCGGGGCGAGCTGCTGGCCTCGCTGCCGGACGAGCGCCTGGCCGCCGCCGCGCCGGACGGGCGCCACCTGGAGCTGCTGCGCCGCCTGGCGCCGCGCTCGGCGATCGCGGTGCCGCTCAACGCTCGCGGCCGCACGATCGGCGCCATTCTCTTTGTCGTCGCCGAATCCGCCCGGCGCTATGATCTCGTCGATTTCGCCTTGGCCGAGGAGCTGGCCCGCCGCGCCGCCCTGGCGATCGACAACGCCCAGCTTTACGCCGAAGCCCGCCAGGCGGTCCTCACCCGCGACCAGTTTATCTCGATCGCCGCCCACGAGCTGAAGACGCCGATCACGACGATGCTCGGCTACACCCAGCTCATCCAGCGCCGCTTCGAGCGCGAGGGCAACGCCAGCGAGCGCGACCAGCGGACCATCCGCGTGCTCCACGAGCAGGCCGAGCGGCTCAACCGCATGGTGATGGCCCTGCTCGATATCTCGCACATCCAGATCGGCCAGCTCCACATCGAGCACGGCATCGTCGATATGCGCGCGCTGGTGGGGCGGATCATCGAGGACGCTCGCATCACCCACGACCGCCATGTGCTGCACTTCGACGACGCCGGCGATCCGCTCTACGTGGTCGGCGACGAGCTGCGGCTGGAGCAGGTGGTGCAAAATCTGCTCCAGAACGCGATGAAATACAGCGTGCCCGGCAGCGCGATCACGTTGGAGGTCGGCCGCTCCGACGGGCAGGTGCGGGTCAGCGTCGCCGACAGCGGCGTCGGCATCCCGGCCGACGCCTTGCCCCGGCTGTTCGTGCCGTTTTTCCGCGCGCCCCACGAGGCGACCCTGAGCGTCAGCGGCATGGGCGTCGGGCTCTACGTGGTCAAGGAGATTGTCTCGCTCCACGGCGGGACGGTCGAGGTGGTCAGCGAGGAGGGCGCGGGCAGCACGTTCACGATTGTGCTGCCCGTCAAGGAGCATGTGCTGGCGAGCTAGCCGCCGGCCAGCCCCAGCAGCCGGCGCAGGAACCAGGGCACCATGTTTTCCATCTCCCAGCGCTGGGCCATGGCGGGCAGAATGCGCCGGTGATAGTGCAGGGCGTGGTGCAGCGGCGCCAGCAGCCGCGCCAGCTCCGCCGCCCGCCGCGCATCCGCGCCCGCCGGCAGCCAATCCGCCCACTCCGCCAGATAGGCCTGCTCGATCAGCGCCGTCGCCGGGAACCCGCTGGCGGATGGCTGATCCGCCAGCAGCTCCCCGGCATCCTCCAGCAGCAGATGGAGACTGAAAAACGGGTGGCTGATCGAGCTGTCGGTCCAGTCGAAGATTGTCACCCGCCCCTGATCGATCATCATATTGCTGGCCCACAGATCGCCGTGCTCCAGGCTCGGCGGGCCGAGCCGCTCCAGCTCGCCGCACCGGGCCGCCAGCAGCGGCGCCAGCTCCCGCAGCCGCTCGATCTCAGCCGGCGTGAGGTGCGGA
>DASWWB010000478.1:0-1598 GCA_036406115.1 Herpetosiphonaceae bacterium | reverse complement strand
CGCCTGCTGGAGCTGGCGGCCTGGCATCCCGGCCGCATCCTGCTGATCTTCGACGGCCTCGACGCCCTGCAAGACACCCCGGGCGAGCGAGCCCTCGGCCTGCTGCGCGACAGCTCGCTGCGCCATCTCGCCCGCGGCCTGGCCCAGGGCGCGCCCGGCGTGCGGCTCTTGCTGACCAGCCGCGCCGCGCCGCCGGAGCTTGCGGCGGCGCCCTGCTTCCGCGAGCTGCCCGTGGCCGGTCTTCCCGCCGCCTCGGCCCGCAGGCTGCTGGGGCGGCGCGGCGTTCGCGGCAGCCCGGCGGAGCTGGACCGGCTGGCGACGGCCGCCGGCAGCGCCCTGGAGCTCGATCTGCTCGGCGGTCTGCTCGGGGCCTGTTTCGCCGGCGACCCCGCCGCCATCGAGCGCCTGCCGCCCGCCCAATCGCTGCTGGGGCGGATCGGCGCCTTCCACGTCGCAACCCTGCCACAGGCCGAGCGAGCGGTAATCACGATGCTGAGTGTTGCGGGCGACCCAGTGCCCCTCGATTCGTTTGTGTCCATGCTCAAAACCCATCCGCACCAGCAAAATCAGGCGGCGCTCATGCTGGAGGAAACAGCAATCATCCAGGCGATCGCCACTCTCAGGCGGCTGCGCATCATCACCGCCTGCGACGACCAGCCGCCGCGGCTCAGCCTCAGCCACCCGGCCATTGCCGGCGACCTGGCACCGCTCAACCTGACTGGCCAAAACGATCTGCGAGCAAAAGTCAGCGGTGCCGTCCTCAGCTCCCTTATGACAACCACAGACAATTATCAGCGCCAGGCCCTGGGCGAGCGCCTTGTCATGCATTTGCTGGCTGGCGGGCACACCGGCTTCGCGTTCTCCTGCTATGCGGGGAATTACGGGCTCGACTACATTCCGCTGGCCTGGGGCGCAGCCGGGTACCGCCGCGGCCTGCGCGTCACATCGGCGCTGGTCGCGGCCGGCGGGATCGATCTTGAGAACAATCGCAACACCCGGCCCTGGCTCCATCGCGCCCTCTACCTGCTGGACCTGGGCCGGCCTGCCGAGGCGGAATCTCAGCTGCGCCAGCTGCTCGACAGCTACCGCGCATGGAGCGATGAGATGCAGGTGTTGCGCCGGCGGATGAACGAGCTGAACGCGGAGGACGACGCCGATGAGATGGCGCGCATCCACGAGCGGCTGTATCGGCGGCCGTCCCCCAGCGGCGACAAGCTGACCTGGCTCTACTACGAGGCCCCGCTGTTGCAATGCCTCGGCGACGCCCTGTTCGCCCAGGGGCGGCTGCCCGAGGCCGAGGCGCTGGCCGATGAGGTGATCGGCGGCGCGGAGCCGGATTTCTGGCGCACGGCCCGCTATCCGCTGCGCGACACCGGCGCCAATCCGTTTGGCCGGCGGGCGCTGGCCCGGGCCATGCGCGGCGACGCGGAGAGCGCGCTGGAAGATTTCGAGGCCGCCGCCGAGTTCGACCGCCGGCTCCAGGACGGGGCGTTGCGCCCCGGCGGGCCGGGCGGCGCCTACTACGTGGCGCACCACGCCCTGCTGCTGGCGCGCCTCGGCAAGCCCCGGACCGCCCGCCGGCTGCTTGGCGGCGCCGC
>DASWWB010000477.1:0-3270 GCA_036406115.1 Herpetosiphonaceae bacterium | reverse complement strand
CGGCGGCGTCGGCGGTGGCGCGCAGCACCAGGGTGGTCTGCTCGCGCAGCAGCATCGCCACGCTGAAAAAGCCGAAGGTGTGCTGGATCAGCGAGGTGACGAGCCTGCCGACCTGATCGGGGGTCATCAGCTCGGTGAGGCTGCGGCTCACGTCGACCAGCAGCTGGAGCTGGTTGGCCCGCTGCTGCTCGCGGGCGAAGACCCGGCTGTTCTGCACCGCGCCCGAGACCTGGTCGGCGAACACTTCCAGCGATTGGATGGTCTCAAGGGCCGGCACCGCGCTTTCCGGCGGCAGGTCGGCCAGAATCGCGCCCAGCAGGCTGCCGGGGGCGCCGACCGGCGTCAGCAGGCGGTCGCCGGGCTGGGCGGGCTGGCCGGGACGCGGCGCCTGGGAGTCGTCATCGGCGGCCGGGACCAGCGAGGAGCGGCTGAGGCGCTGGCGCTTGATCGCCGGCGAGGCCAGCAGGCCCAGCAGCGCCGCGTCAGTCAGCTCGTCGCCCGGCAGGTCGCCGGCGGCCCGGGGCCCGGCCTTGCCGCGCACCGCCTCGCCGCCAGTCGCCGACGAGAGAATCTGGACCATCACCCGCTCGAACCCCAGCGAGCGGCGGATGGCCTCGGCGATCTCGTTGAGCGCCGTCTCCAGCGGCAGATTGAGCCGCAGCCGCTCGCCGACCGTCAGGATCTCCTCCAGGTGATGGGAGCGGTGCTCAAGCTGGGCTTTCTGCTGGTTGGTCAGCGAAAAGAGGCGGGCGTTGAGCAGCGCGACGGCGCTCTGGGCCGCCATCGACTGCATCAGATCGATATGCTCCTGATTGAAGTAGTTGACCCGGTTGTGGACCAGCGTGATCACCCCCAGCACGGTCTGGTTGTGGAGGATCGGCACGCAGGACACCGAGCTGGTCACATCGAGCATGCGCTGGGAGCGGATCCAGCGCTGGTCCATGCGGGCGTCGCTGAGCAGCAGCGGCTTGCCGGCCCTGATCACCCAGCCGGCCACGCCGTCGCGCAGGATCTTGGCCAGCATCGGCGTGTCGATCGACTGCTGGGTGGTGGAGACGACGACCGGGTCATGGCGCTCGTTGATCAGAATAATCGAGCCGCGGATGGCGCCGACCGCATCGCGCAGCTGCACGACCACCCGGTGGGCCAGCGTCTCGACATCGATCGAGGTGCTGAGCATCTGGCTGAAATCAAGCAGCACTTCCATGCGCTGCTTGGCCTCCTGGAGGCCGCGGCGGCTGTGCTGGAGGCGCATCATGGCCCGCACCCGGGCCAGCAGCTCGGCGAACTCGACCGGCTTGACCAAAAAATCGTCGGCGCCGGCGTCCAGGCCGGCGACCTTGGTTTTCATATCGCCCAGGGCCGTGATCAGAATGATGGGGATGAAGCCGCGCTCGGGATCGGATTTGATCTGGCGAGTCGCGTCGACGCCGTTGATGCCAGGCAGGGAGATATCCAGCAAAATCACGTCGGGGCTGAGGACTTTGAGAAATTGCAGCAGCTCCTCGCCGGAGCCGACCGTTGACACCCGATAGCCAGCATCGCGCAGCAGGAGCTGAAACATGCGGCAGATACTCGGGTCATCATCAACGACGAGGACATGACCCTGAAACGCGCCCGACATACGGCCTCTTCCTGGATAGGTGGTACCCCGGTATTGTAGCCGCCCGGCGCCCATTTGACAACTTCAGCAGGCGAGGTACGATGAATGCGCGGCGCGTTGGGGCGCCGCCGATTCTAAGGAGACACGCGATGGCTGACAAAGAACTGGTCGTCTACGGACGCATTGCCTTTTGCCCGGATCTCGCCCGCACCCAGCGCTTCCTGCAAGCGCACGACATCCCCTACCGCCAGATCAACATCGACGAGGATTCCGCCGCCGGCGCCCGCGTCGAGTCCTGGATCGGGCACCGCAGCGTGCCGACGGTGATCGTGGCGCCGACCGGCGGCATCGAGCCGATCGAGGCCCCGCAGGAGCTGCCGGCCGGCCGCTCGTCGCGCTCGTTCGACCGCGGCACGCTGATCGTCGAGCCCAGCGACACCGCCCTGGAGGCCTTCCTGCGCCGCCACGAGCTGATGGTCTAGGCACAGCTGGCGGCGGCCGCTCAGCCGATCGGCCGCCGCCGCTCCATCGCCGGGCCCATCCCCGCCCGGCGCCGCGCTGCTACTGTCTCCCCGCACGTGTTTTTTCGCTTCGGCGATTGCCATAGGGAGACACCACAATGACCGCCGCCAACCCGATCCCCTGGAACGAAGCCGGCTGGCTCGACGAGGCCTGCGCCTGGATCGACGCCGCGCTCGCCGAGCGCGCGATCGAGCGCGCCGGACCGATCACCCAGCCCCACATCCGCCCCTGGTCCACCGTCCTGCTCGTCCCCGTCGCCGGCGGCCGCCTGTTTTTCAAAGCCACCACGCCCGTTTTCCGCCACGAGCCGGCCCTGACCAAGCTGCTGGCCGACTGGCGCGGCGCCGAGATTCCGCCGGTGCTGGCGATCGACGCCGGGCGCTGCTGGATGCTGCTCGGCGACTGCGGCGAGCCGATGCGCGCCACGGTCCAGGCCGAGCGCTCGCACCGCCCCTGGCTCGCCGCGCTGCCCCAGTACGCCAGGCTCCAGCGCGCCGCCGCCGGTCGCGTCCCCGAGCTGCTGGCCACCGGCATGCTCGACCGGCGCCTGGCGACGCTGCCCGATCAGTTCGCCGCCCTGCTCGCCGACGAGGCAGCGCTGCTGCTCGGCCAGGAAGACGGGATGAGCGCCGACCAGCGCGCCCAGCTGCTGGCCCTGGTCCCGGCGGTCCGGGAGCTGGCCGATGAGCTGGCCGGCTGCGGCATCCCCGAGACGCTCCACCACGACGATTTCCACGACGGCAATATTTTTGTCCGAGACGGGCGCATCATCTTCGCCGACTGGGCCGAGAGCGCCGTCGCCCACCCGTTTTTCAGCCTGGTCGTGGCGCTCAACAGCGCCGCCTACCAGCTGGGCCTGGAGGAGGACGCGCCCGAACTGGCCGAGCTGCGCCAGGCCTATCTCGCCGAGTGGGCGGGCGCCGCCAGCCCCGCGCGGCTGGAGCGGGCCGCCGTCATCGCCCGCGGTTTGGGCATGATCTGCCGGGCGCTGACCTGGCACGACGTGAACAACGGCGTGCCGCCGGAGCTGCGCGGCAACTCGGCCGACGCCGTCCCAGGCTGGCTGCTGGAGTTCCTGCCCTTCGCTGAGCGCGAAGGGCTCCTCGGCGCCTAGCGGGCGAATCAAAAACCGGGGCGGCGCTGAT
>DASWWB010000476.1:0-9087 GCA_036406115.1 Herpetosiphonaceae bacterium | reverse complement strand
CCGGCCGGACCAGCCGCTGTTCTCGTGGATCGGCCTCGACGACGCCCGGCTGACCGTCGCCGAAATGTACTCGCTGGCCCTGCCCGCCGATTCGCTGGTCGTCCTCAGCGCCTGCCAGACCGGCCGCGGCACGCCGTCGGGCGGCGGGCTGCTCGGCATGGCGCGGGGGCTGCTGAGCGCCGGCGCCGCCGCGCTGCTGGTCAGCCAGTGGCGATTGGCCGACCAGCCCGCCGCCGAGCTGATGGGCTGGCTCTACGACGGGCTGCTCGGCGACGGGCTGGCGCCGGCGGCGGCGCTCCAGGCGGCCCAGCGCCAGGCGATCGCGGCCGGCCTGCCGCCGGGCGATTGGGCGGGCTACATGTGCGTCGAGGGCGGAAACGGCGGAGGATGAGGGCGGAAACGGGCGCCGCGCGGCGTTGAGTAGGAGCCACGATCACTCAACAGGAGGCCCCCATGCGCTATCTTCAATTGGTGCTCACGCTATGTCTGCTGCTGCCGGGCGAGCTTTGGGCTGCATCGCGCCCGTCAGCGCCGGAGGCCGGCTTGCGGGTGCCGCCCGCCCCGCCGGCGCCGAGCATGCCGCCCAGCAACTGCATCTGGGACGGCGCGATGCTCGGCGGCGGCGGCACCGCCGATGTCTGCATTGAAAAGCGGCTTAACTCGCCGGCGCCGCTGGTGCGCGGCCAGCCCGCCACCTACTCGCTGGTCATCTCCAACACCTCAACCGTCTCCGCCACCGCCACGCTCACCGTCACCGACATGCTGCCGCAAGGGCTGACCCTCGTCTCGATCACGCCGCCGTCGGCCAGCTGGGATTGCACCACCAACACCAGCGGCGCGCGCTGCGTGCGCAGCGGCCTGTTGGAGCCGCGCCACCAAGAAACCTTGACGCTACGAGTCCTCGTCAACCGCACACCGCCGAACATGATCGTCAACTGCGCCAGCGTGGTCATGCCCGGCGACAGCGACCCGACCAACAACCAGTCCTGCGCCGAATCCGCGGTCGTCTGGCCCTACCGCGTCTTCGGCCCGATCGTGCTGCGCGAATCAACCGGCACGCCGGGCACGCCGGGCACGCCGGGCACGCCGTAGCCGCCTACTCTGGCGGCTCGAAGCCCTCGACCCACGGCAGGCCCAGCCATCCCGGGCGCAGGCGGACCCGCGCCGCCGCCAGCGGCTCGCCCTCCGCCGGCCAGCGCCCGGGAACCGCGCCCCAAATCAGGAGATTGGCGCCGGTCAAGGTCATTGGCTCGGGGGCGCCGAGCGGCTCGCCCGCCACCGTCAGCGTGAGGATCGTGCGGTTGCGATCTTGCTCCATCTCCCGGCCCAGGATCGGCGTCACCACCGCGCGGGCCGGGCCGCGGTCAAACAGGATATTCGCCGCCGCCAGCACATTCAGCAGGCAGGCCGACACAATCGCGCCGAACACCAGGCCGCTGATCAGGCCGCTCAGCGGACGCCGCTCCCCCCAGGGCGACCGGGCGACAGCGGCGCCTGACAGCGCGCAGAAAAACAGGATCGGCGCTTTGAGGCCCCAGAAGGCGCTGAGCCAGTAGTCGCCCACCGGCTCGACCAGCTTCCGGGCGAAGGCGAACCCGACGCAACCCAGCGGCAACACGACCAGCGCCGCAACAACCAACGCGCAGCCCCAGAAGCCGCTAAGAACCATGTTGGCGATTTCGGAAGCCGTCGGACGATCGGATTGGGGAATGAGCGGCATAGCGCGCCTCCGCGACAGGCACGGCGGAGCGCCGGCGCCACGGCGGCGCCGGCGCTCCGGAGATGATACGCAGCCGGGCTGCGCGCCGACGCTGCGCTAGGGGGTCGCGTCGGCAGGGCGGAAGGTCGCGATCACCTCGATCGGCCCCGCCAGGGCGCGATTGAAATCCTCCAGCTCCTCGGCGGGAATCCAATACTCCTGATGCGTGCGATTGCCGACGGTCTGGACCTCGTAGCGGGCCAGGAAATCGGCGCGCACGGCGAAGCGCGTCACATAGCCGACGAAGCCCGAGGCCGCGTCCTTGGTGTTCCAATCGCGGGCGATCTGGGTCGCGTACTCCTCGTTCAGCACCGGATAGAAAATCGGCTGCCAGGACAAGCGCGGCGGAAACCCGCGCATCTCGCTGGCGCGGATCAGATCCAGCTCCGCCTGGCCGACCGGCCGGTACAGGGTCACGATGTCGCTCATCGCTCGTCTCCTCCGATCATGCAAAAAACGTCAGGCGCGCCGATTCGATCAGCGCGGCGCGCCGCTGGCTCCGCTCCCATCGCGCTCCCGGCGCGGCCTAGGCCGGCATCGCCTCCAGCACCTGGAGCAGGCGATCGATCTCGGCCCGGGTGTTGTAGTGGGCCAGGCCGACCCGCACCATGCCGCCGGCGGGCAGCAGGCCGAGGCTTTCGACAAGATCCAGCGCGTAGTAGTGGCCGTCCCAGACCGCGATGCCGTGGCCGCCCAGGTACTCGGCGACGGCCCGCGGGTGGCGGCCCTCCAGGGTGAAGGCCACCGTCGGCACCCGCTCGTCCAGCCGCGCCGGGTCGGCGATGCCATAGATCCTGGCGCCGGGCAGCGCGCGCAGGCCGGCGAGCAGATGGGCCGTCAGATCGCGCTCGTAGGCCATGATCGCGTGCATCGCCGCCAGCAGCACCGCGCGCTGGCCGGGAATTTCGCCGACCAGCTCATCGAACTCCTCAAGGTAGCCGACGCCGAGGCCGGCCAGATACTCCAGCGTGCCGACGATGCCGGCCTGGCACTCGTGGTTCTGGGTGCCCGTCTCCCAGCGGAACGGCAGCTCCTCGGTGGCCGGCCGGACCTTGTAGGGCGTGAGGCGCTCCAGGTGCTCGCGCCGGCCCCACAGCGCGCCGGCGTGGGGGCCGAAAAACTTGTAGGTCGAGCAGGCCAGGAAATCGGCGCCGATCGCCCGCACATCGCAGGGCAGATGGGGCACCGCCTGCACCGCGTCGACATAGCTGAGCGCGCCGGCCTGGCGGGCCAGCTCAGCCGCGCGGCGCACATCGGTGATCGTGCCGGTGGCGTTGGAGGCCCAGCCGATCGCCAGCAGCTTGGTGCGCGGCCCGAGCGCCGCCTCCAGCGCCGCCCAGTCGAGCGTGCAATCCTCGGCGTTGACGCCAATCTGGCGGACCGTCGCGCCGCGCTCGGCGGCGGCCATGCGCCAGGGCGTGATGTTGGCGTCGTGGTCGAGCGTGGTGACAATCACCTCGTCGCCCTGCTGCCAGTCGCGGGCCAGCGAGCGGCTGACGGCGAAGGTCAGCGAGGTCATGTTGGCGCCCAGCACGATCTCGGCCGCCTCGCCGCCCAGCAGCTGGGCCAGGCCCTCGTGGGCCTCGGCGATCACAGCGTCGGTGCGGGCGCTAGTCACGAAGGCGCCATGGGTGTTGGCGTTCGAGCGCCGGTAGTAGTCGGCGACGTGGTCGATCACCTGCTGCGGCACCTGGGTGCCGCCGGGATTGTCGAAAAAGATCAGCGGGTTGCCGTTGTGGGCCTGGGCCAGCGCCGGGAAGTGAAGCCGGAACGGCGTGAGATCAATAGGCATTGCTCCTCCTGTGGTATGATACGCCCCCGATGGCGACGACGCCTGCGGCGATGACGCACCCGAATTCTAATCCATCATGGAGGACTGCATGCGCCTGATTCTCGTGCGCCACGGCGAAAGCGAATGGAACAAAATCGGCAGGTACCAGGGCCAGATCGACGCCCCCCTCAGCGAGCTGGGCCGCCAGCAGGCCAGCGCCCTGGCCAATCGCCTCAAGCGCGAAAAGCTCGACGCCATCTACATCAGCCCCTTGCAGCGCGCCGGCGACACCGGCCGGGCGATCGCCGAGTTCCATCCCGAGGTGCCGCTGACGGTGGATCCGGCGCTGCTGGAGATCCATCACGGCGATTGGCAGGGCCTCTACAGCAAAGATGTCATCGAGCAGTACGGCGACGGGCTCCGCGAATGGCAGCGCCACCCCACCCGCTCCCAGATGCCCGGCGGCGAAAGCTTCAGCAATATCCTCAAGCGCGTGCTGGATTTCAAGGAGCGCGCCATCGCCGAGTATCCCGAGGGCACGGTCTTGTTCTCGACCCACGACGTGGTCGTGAAAATCCTCGTCGCCGACGCGCTCGGCATGAACATGGATCGGATCAACCGGATTTGGGTCACCAACGCCTCGATCAGCGTGATCGAGTACGGCGACGATCACTTCCCCTACCTGGTCAGCCTCAGCGAGGCCTGCCACCTCGGCAAGCTCGCCACGGTCCGCGAGAGCCAGACGGCGTTGTAGGAGTCAGTCGTCAGTCGTCAGCTGGCAGTCGTCAGGGCCGGGCCCTGAATTGCCGGCAATCAAGCCAGCGGCACAGCGATTCAAAGCACCGCTGGCTTGATTATATGAGCAACGACAGCGATGCCACCGAACCAATCCCCTGACGACTGACGACTGCCTGCTGACGACTCCCCGCTCACGCCAGCTCATAGCTCCAGGCCCGCGCCAGCATATCGGCGTGCTCGTCGACGTTGGCGATTCGCAGCTCGCCGCGCAGGTAGAGGTATTCGATGTGGGCGCCGACCTCCTCCAGCGCCAGCAGCTCATCGTAGCCCTGGAGATTGCGATAGACCTGGGCCGAGATCTCGGCGATGGTCAGCGGGCCGGCGCGAAACAGATCAAGCATGCGGGCCAGCTTGCGCTCGTGCGAGGCGAACAGGCTGGCGAGCCGCCCGGGCAGATCGGCGATCGGCTCCTCGTGGCCGCCAAGCGTCAGCTCGATGCCCGACAGCCGCCCGACGACCCGCAGCGCCGCCAGATAGTGGTCGAGCCCCGTGCCGGGCGCGATGGTCTCCGGGGCGAGATGGGGCGAGGTGCGGGCCAGCACGTGGTCGGCGGAGAGCAGCACATTCTCGATCCGCAGGCAGATTTGGCCCGGGCAGTGGCCGGGGGCGTGGATCACCTCCATCAGCCCGTCGATCCGATCGCCGTCCTCGACGGTCTCGGCCACCGGCATGGCCTCGAAGACGCCCTTGCTCCAGGCGTACATCTTGAGCAGGGCGGCCCGCTGAGGCTCGTCGACCCCGGCCCGCACCAGGAAGCTGCCCAGCGACTGGGCGGCGAGGGCGCGCCGGCCCTCGTAGTTGGCCACCACCCGGCGGTCGCTGGCGTGCATCGTGATCGGCGCGTCGGTCTCGCCGCGCAGCAGCTTGAGGCCGCCGAAATGGTCGATGTGGCCGTGGGTGATGACGATCCGCCGCAGGTCGGCGGGAGTGATCGACTCGCCCCAGCGCTCGCGCACCGCCGCGAAGCCCTCCAGCAGATGCTCGTGCGAGTTGCCAAGGCCGGAGCCGCTGTCGACCAGCGTGGCGACACCGTCGGCCAGCACCAGATAGCAGTTGCCCCAGAATTTCGGAAAAACCTCCAGCGGCAGCGCGTAAATGCGCACGCCGGAGGCGGTGGCGTGGCGGGCGACATCCGGTCGTGCCATAGGGTTAGGCTCCTTTGCGCGGCGCTAGCGTTGCTGCGCCGTGAGACGGTAGACAGTGCCGCCGAGATCGACGACGTAAAGCTCGCCGGCTTCGTCCTCGCCGAACGAGCTGATGTTGGCGCCGGATTCCAGCAGGTCGCGCTTGGCCCAGGCGCCATCGGCGGCCCGGTTCAGGCCCCAGACCCGGCCGGAGCAGTAGTCGGCGAACACGTAGGTTCCCTGCATGAACGGGTAGGCGGCGCCGCGATAGACATAGCCGCCGGTGATCACGCAGCCCTGGCTGTGCTCGTATTCGAGGATGGGCGGGGTCAGGCCGGCGGTGGCGCAGCTGTCGCCGCGCAGGCAGTGGCTGCCCTCGACAATCGGCCAGCCGTAGTTCTGGCCACCCTTGCTCGCAGCCGGCTGCCAGTGCAGCCACTCGTAGCGGTTCTGGCCCACGTCGCCGATGTAGAGGTCGCCGCTGGCCCGGTCGAAACTGAAGCGCCAAGGATTGCGCAGCCCGTAGGCCCAGATTTCCGGCCGGGCCGCCGCGTCGCCGACGAACGGATTGTCGGCGGGGGCCGCGTAGGGCTGGCCGCCGTCGACATCGAGGCGCAGGATCTTGCCCAGCAGCGAGCGCAGATTCTGGGCGTTCTCGTAGGTGTCGTTGGCGCCGCCGCCGTCGCCCAGCCCGGCGTAAAGCAGGCCGTCCGGCCCGAAGGCCAGCATGCCGCCGTTGTGATTGGCCGCCGGCTGCTCTTGGGTCAAAATCACCTGCTCGCTGGCGGGATCGCCGCGCTGGCCGTCGGCGGCCAGGCCGAAGCGGGCGAGGACGGTGTCGCCGTCGCGGTCGGTATAGTTGACGTAGAACCAGCCGTTGTCGGCGAACTTGGGGTGGAAGGCCAGGCCGAGCAGCCCTTGCTCGTTGCCGGATGAGCCGACCCGGTCGCGGATATCCAGGAACGGCTCGCCGCCGGGCAGCAGTTTGATCAGCCCCTCCTGCTCCGCGACGAACAGCCGGCCGCTGCCATCGCCGGCGTGGGTCACGTAGAGCGGCTTGTCGAGGCCTTCGGCCAGCGGCTCCAGGGCGATCGCAAAAGCCGCGGGCGGGGCGGGATTGGCCGCGAGGGGCGGCGGCGTGCCCACCACCACGTTGTCAGCGGCGGGCAGCGTGGCGGTCGGGCGCGCGCTGATCGTCGGCCTGGGCGCGTCGGTCTCGGTCGAACCGCAGGCGGCGAGCAAGGCCGCCAGCAGCAGGGCGGGCGCACGGCGGCGCAGGGGCACTCTATCCATCCGATGATCTCCTCGATGCGCGATATCTGGCTGGATGATAACACGGCTCGCCGCAACGCGCTGCGTCAACGGGGCTGGATGCTATAATCCAGCCATAGCATCACCGTAAAGGAGCAGTATGGATCGGCAACTCGACTCGCAGGCCTGCTTTGTCTGCGGCAAAGGCAACCCGCAGGGCCTTCAGCTTGATTTTTTCGTCGAAGAAAACCGCGTCAGCACGACCTTCCAGCCCACGACCGTCCACCAGGGCTGGCCGGGCTTCGTCCACGGCGGGATTATCTCGGCGATCCTGGATGAGGTCATCGGCAGGGCCGGCTTTCTGATCGACGCCTGGACCATGACCGGCAGGCTGGAGATCCGTTTCCGCTCGCCCGCGCCGATCGACCAGCCCATCACCTTCGTCGGCTCGATCGTGCGCGACCGGGGCCGGGCGCTGGAGATGGAGGGATTCGCCCAACTGCCGGACGGGACGGTCGTCGCCGAAGGCCGCGGGCTGTACATGCGGGTGACCGACGAGCTGCGCAACTCGCTGGCCGAGCAAATCTCCGCCGGCTTCTAGGCCGCGAGCGGCGAATCAAACGGCCCCGGCTGCATGCCGGGGCCGTTCGCGTTGGGGAGCGGCGGGGCTAGTTGCCCTTGAAGACCACCACGGCCTTCTGATCGCCGGAGCCGTTCAGCCAGAGGCCGGGGATGGCCACGGCGCCGGAAATCTCGCCGTAGCTCGCCGGGATGTAGAACAGCACCGCGCTCCAGTTGGACCAGCCGAGGCCGCAGACACCGAAGTTGCCGCCGCCGTCGGTGACCCACTCGATCGAGGAGCCGCCGTTGTTCACATTGCCCACCGCCGCCGCGACCGGCGTGCCGTTGGCCAGGATGACGCGGCCGGTCACGCACGACGAGGTGCCGCCGGTCTGGTCGCCGGCCTGGAAGCCGACCTGGATGACCGGGGAGAAGCGGATCTTGCGCGGGCCGGCGGGCGGCGGCGCCGGCTTGGGCGTCGCGGTTGCCTTGGGTGTCGGTGTCGCCTTGGGCGTCGGCGTCGCCGGCGGGGTGATATTGTTCTCCATCTCCTCGATGCACTCGATCGCGTCGGCGGCGGCGGTCTCGTCATCGGGCCAAAGATTCTTGGCCTCGGTGCAGAGCGCCTTGGCCTCCTCCCACAGCGGCACGCGGGCCTCGCGGTCCTCGACAGCGTCGGCGCCCAGATCCTTGGCGTCGGCGGCGGCGAGCAGCGTCTCGTAGTGGAACTCGCGGAGGCCGATGAAGCTATCGTCCATCTCTTGGATCGTCTTGACGCTATCCATCGCGATCTCGACCTGGGCCTGGACGCCGGCGACGTCCTTGTCGGCCTTCATCATATCGTCGAACTGCTTGAGGGCCGACATGCCCTTGAGCATCGCCTCGCTGGCCTGCTTGTGCTTGACAGCCGTGTCCTTCATGTCGCCTTTGGCCTCGGTGATATCCTCGGCCAGATTGAACTTATCGAAGGCCTCGCGGACCGCCTCCAGGGACGTGGGGTCGGCCTTGAGGATGGACATGCCCCACTCATCGTAGGCCTGGGCCAGCAGCGTGGCGGCTTCGGTGTTCTGGGTATCTGCGTTGTAGACCGGGTTGATGAACTCGATGGCCTCTTCGTAGTTGCCGGCCTCCATCAGTTCCTTGCCCTGCTGGAGATCGGCGTCGGCGGCGCCGGAGTTGCCGGCCTCGGGGGTTTCGTCGCCGCTAGCGGGCTCGGAGGTGGCGTTGCTGCCAGCGCTGGTGGTCGGCTCCTCGCCGCCCAGCGGGGTGATCGTGGGGATGGGCTCCAGGGTCGGCGTGGCGGCGCCGCCACCGCAGGCCGCGAGCAGGCTAAGGAGCAGGCTCGCGCAGATCCAGCGTCGTAGGGTTCGCATCTTCATTCTCCACTGTGTTAGAGCATCTATCTTCACCAGAAGTGGGAGCAGGATCGCTGCTCCCACTTCGGAAATCAACTATGGCGCCTACAGCCGAGGCTACGGCGCGCAGCCCGGGTTAGTGCGGACATCGCAGGGGCCACTCGTCGGCGGTTGCGGCGCCGGTGTTGGCGTCGGCGGCACCGGCGTGTTGGTCGGCGGCGCCGGCGTGTTGGTCGGCGGCACCGGCGTGTTGGTCGGCAGCACCGGGGGCAACGTCACCGTCGGCAGGGGAATAACCGGCGTGTCGGTCGGCGGCCGCGGCGTGTTGGTCGGCCGCGGATTGTTGCCAGGGCCGGGATCCGGGTTGGTAGCCGGCGGCTCGGTCGGCGGGACCGGCTGCGGGTTCGGGTTGTTCGGCGCCTGCGTCGGCGGGACCGGCTGCGGGTTCGGGTTGTTCGGCGCCTGCGT
>DASWWB010000475.1:0-2518 GCA_036406115.1 Herpetosiphonaceae bacterium | reverse complement strand
CTCGATCCGCGAGAGATCGAGCAGCGAGACGCTGAGCCTGCTGAGGCGCTGGGCCTGCTCGGCCAGCGCCCGCAGCGCCCGCTGGTCGCGCGAGCTGGCGGCGCCCTCGCGGTCGGCGCGGCGGCGCAGCAGCTGGGCGTTGCCGAGGATGGTCGTGATCGGCGTTTTCAGCTCGTGGGCGGCGATCGAGAGGAACTGGTCGCGCGCGCGGACGGCCTGCTCGGCCTCGCGGTAGAGCTGGGCGTTGGCCTGGGCCGTGGCCTTCAGTTCGGCCTCCAGCCGCTCGCGCTCGGTTACGTCCAGGACCTGGGAGAGCACCGAGAGCAGCTCGCCCCGCTCGTCGAGCATCACCGAGCTGTACCACTCGCAGGAAATTACCCGGCCGTCCTTGGTGTGGTTGCGGTTGAGCGTCACGGAGCGCTCGCCGCCGCCCCGGATCATCTCGCCGACCACCTGCCGGACCCGCTCGGCGTCCTGCTCGAAGACAAACTCCCAGTCGCCGAAATGCTTGCCCGCGACCTCCTCGGCGCTCCAGCCGAACATCCGCTCGGCGGATTCGGCCCAGCGGGCGACGCGGAACTCGCGATCCCACTCGATGATCGCCAGCGGCGAGTTCTCCAGATGGAAATCAAGCCGGCGCATGGCGTTGTGCAGCTCGTCGGCGGCGCGCTGCTGGCTCGTGATGTCCAGCATCATGCCGCGCAGCCGCTCGGGCCGTCCGGCGGCGTCGCAGACGATCTCGGCCCGGTCGCGCAGCCAGAGCGTCCCCCCGTCGGCGGCGACGACGCGGTAGGTCAGGTCGTAGCGGCCGCCATCGTCGACGGCGGCCCGCGCCTCGCTCAGCACGCGCTCGCGGTCGGCGGGATGGATGAGCTGCGGCCAGAAATCCGGCTCCAGCATCCAGCGGTCCAGCGAGTGGCCCAGCAGCCGCTCGGCCCACTGGCTGACGAACGTGACGTGGAACGTGGCGGGGTTGGCCTCCCAGATGATCGCCTCCAGGCCCTCGACCAGCTCGCTGTAGCGGCGCTGCATGGTTTCGGCGGTGCTGAGGGCGTGCTGCTCGGCGCCGTGGCGGCGGGCCATTTCGATCGGCCCGCTCAGGGCGGCGGCCACCGATTGGAGCAGCGACATATCGGCGGGATGGAAGGCGTTGACCTTGGTCGAGTCGACCTCCAGCATGCCGAAGACCTGGCCGCGCCAGCGCAGCGGCACCGCCAGATAGGATTGCATCGCCGTGCCGCTGTCGCTGCTGGGCGCCCGGGCGCCGACCGCCAGCAGGTCGTTGCACAGATACGGCGTGCCGGTGGTGATGACCTGCCAGGAGCGGCCCGGCCCGCGCCGCAGCCGCTGGCCAAGCACCGCCTCGGCGAACGGGCCGAACGCCGCTCGGATCACCAGATCGTCGCCCTCGACCAGCGCGATCGAGCCGCCGGTGAACTGGATCAGATCGGCGAGCTGCCCCAGCGTGATCGAGAGGATGCGCTCCAGGCTGTTCTCGCCGGCGGCGGCGGTGGCGATGATCGACAGCAGCGCCGACTCGGCCAGGTTGCGGTTGCGGGCATGCTGGAGCTTGTCTTTCTGCTGCTCCAGCTGCCGGTATTCGCTGATGTCGTGATGGATGTGCAGCAGGCCGCCCGGGCTGCCCGGCCTGCTCGGCAGCAGGTGGATCGAGGCCTCGACCACCACGTCGCGCCCCTGGCGGTTGAAATAGACCATCTCGCCGCGCCAGACCGAGAACTGGTACAGCCGCGCGACCAGATCATGCATCGCCAGATCGTTTTGGATGCGAATCGGCGGCAAAATGTCCAGCAGCCGCTGGCCCACCACCTCCTCATCCGACCAGCCGTACAGCGCCTCGGCGGCTTTGTTCCAGGATTGGATCCGCAGGTCCGAGTCAAGGCCGATCACCGCATCGCGCACATGCTGCAAGACCAGCTGGGCGATGGCGGCGTCCTGCGCCCGCTCCAGCTCGCTGACCCGGTTGCGCAGCACTTTGATCTCATCGCTGAACTGGCTGTCATTGTTCTGTGGCATAGTGTTTCGCTTTCCAAACGCGCGGGAGGATGCATGGAAACTTTAGTGCGATCGGGAATGGCTGTCAACTGATCAGGGATCAGGGATCAGGGATCAGGGGTCAGATCGGTCGTACGATGTGCCATAGCGCTGGGGTGTGATTGCGCCAGGGATCAGGGATGGTGGCTTTGGTCGCGTGGGACAATCATCCGCGACCAAAAGCCCCGGAGCCGCGCGAAGCGTGAGGTGTGCCCGCCATCCCGCCGTCCGGCCTGACCCCTGATCCCTGACCCCTTTGTCACCCCTCGTACGTCCGCCCCTTCCAGCGCACGCCCTGGCCGCGCCAGATGCGCAGCGCGGCGCCGGCGGCGATCGCCATGTAGGCCAGCAGGCCGAGCGGGAACAGCGCGCCGGTCCAGGCGGGCTGGCCGTAGAGCCGGCGCATGAAGCGGCTCCAGGCCACGGCCGCGACGCCGCCGGCGACCGCCGCGCTGGCCTGGGCCGT
>DASWWB010000474.1:0-4468 GCA_036406115.1 Herpetosiphonaceae bacterium | reverse complement strand
GGCGTGCGCCGGGGCCTGGGCGTGGGCGTGCGCCTGGCGGTGGTCGCCGTCGCCGCGCCGCGCGCCGCGTTGGTCGCGCCGCCTCCATCCTGTGCCGAGCCCAGCCCGCAGCCGCCCAACCCAACCAATCCGACTGCCAAGGCAGCCAGCCAACGCATGGTCTTCATACCAACCTCGCTCTCGCGTCACTCTCATCACGAACCAGTTCATTATATCCCAGCGGCGGCGCCGCGCTCACAGGCTGCCGCCGCTCCCCGGATATTGCCGCAGGCGCTGCGACTCCAGAAACTCTCTCACGCTGGGGACGAAGGCCAGCACTGCCGCCGCCACTCCGTACAGCACGCCGAGCGCGATCACCGCCACGGCGACCGCGCCAAACTCCAAAATGGCGATTCCGCCCATCACGCCGGCCAAGGCGCCAAGCGTCAGCCCAACTATCGACATCCAATAGGCCCGCTCTGAGCCGCCGTACAGCCACCCGCTGAAGCCCGCGTATGCCGCCAAGCGGATCATCTGGCGCAAGCTCGCCTCCGACCCGAAACGCACCACGTAGATGCCGACCACACCGATTTGCGCCAGCAACAAGACGCCAATCGTCACAAGCAGGACGATGCGCCCGGCGGGAGCGCGCCGCAGATAGTCCGGCGACACCGGGGCGCCCGCGGCGAGCGAATCGATCGACGGCACGTAGCCGGCATGGCTTGGCAGCGGATACGGGACACCGCCGAGCGGCGGGGCGTATCCGGGGGCGGCGGGCGTATCCGGAGGCGGCTCGCCGCTCCCGCCGATCGGCCCGTAGCCTGCCTCGCGCACCGCGCGGGCGTAGGCCTGCCTGTCAAGTTCCGGGTCGCCCGACGACGGCCGGTGGCCGGGAAAACCGGGCGGGACGGCGAATGGATCCTTGGGTCGCTCGCTCATCGTCATGCCTCCTCGTCGGAAATCGCCGGGCTCAGCGCCGCTCGCCGCCCGCCGGCTGCCCATCCGCCGGCGCGCCCGCAGCCCGCAGCCGCAGAATCACATCGATCAGCCGGTCGCGGTCCCAGAGCGTCACCCGGTTGGCCTCGGCCAGGGCGCGGGCCTGCTTGGTGTAAAAGCTGTTGGTCACGACCATCGCTGTCTGGCAGCCGTAGACGCCCTTGGAGGCCACCGCCTCCTGGACCGCCTTGACGCCGACATTCTTGCCGTAGCGCTTGGCCTGCACCGCCGTGCGCGTCCCGTCCTTGCTCAGCACCAGATCAGCGCCGAAATCGCCGCGCTTGCCGGTCTGCTCCACAGCGTAGCCGAACTGGCGGAACAGATAGGCCAGATAGGTCTCGAATTGCGTCCCGCTCATCCGGTCGATCTCGGCGATCCCCGAGCGCATCAGGCGCCGCCGCCGCGCCAGCAGCCTGCCAAGCTGGAAGGCCAGCCCGGCGAGGAGCAGCAGCCACAGCGGCCACAGGGCGGGCAGCACCTCCCAGAGCGCGTCGTTCAGCGCATCAAGTTTCAAGGTCCATCCTCCCGTGCGCCGAGGCCGATCGGCACCGCCCACGGCTTGACGCCCAGCGCGTCCAGCAGCTGAGCGCGCCGCGTCTCCCACCAATACTCCGCCGCGCAGGCCCAGGCGTCCTGACCCCAGCTATCCGCCGCAGCAGGATCGGCGCCGTGCTCCAGCAAAAGACGCACGGCGTCAACCGAGCCGGCATAGATCGCGAGCAGCAGCGGCGTGGTGCCCGTGCGGGTGCGGGACTCCACGGAGGCGCCCCGCTCCAGCGCCTCCCGCATCGGCTCGACCAGACCGAAGAACGAGGCGTAGAGCAGTGCCTCGTCGGGATCGCCGACCAGCGCAAAGCCTTCGATCTTGGCCTTGTGGGCGCGCTCCCGGAAATCGAGCGACCGGGCCATCGCCTCGGCGTAGTGCTTGAGCCAGCCGCCATCCAGCAGATTGACCACATGCGGATGGTAGACGGCTTTGACTCGCCAATTGGTCAGGCGGGTCCAGTGCAGGACCATCATCGAAAGCTTGCGCTGCTTGCGGTGGCGGCCCACGACCCGGATTTGCTCGTAGCCGTCGCCCCAGCGCTGGTGCAGGCAGTAGACCTTGGTGTTAGTGCTGAAATGCCTGGTGCCGGCCCGCGGCTCGTGCTGCTCGCCGAAATAGTAGCGGTCGGACACATTCGCCACCAGGCACCAGACTGGCTCGCGCGCGATCTCATCGCTCATGGTCGCCTCCTCTCGCGGAATCTCTCAATCCGCCGGCCGGCGCCCCTAGCCCCGGCCGAACTTCTTGCGCAGCTTGTCGCCGATCGACGAGGGCGGCTGGCCTTTGTGGAGCAGCATCAGGCGGTACTCGCCCCACTGGCCGGCGTCGCGCTCGATCCGCAGATCGTAGTTGGCGCTCATGTAGACCGGGCCGTGGTCGTTGCGGTCGCGGGCCTCGCCGAGGCCCAGGCGCTCGGCCTCCTCGCGGATTTTAGTCGTCAGCTCATCCAGCGTGGTGGATTTCATCAGCACTTCGCGTTTGATGTTCACAGCTCGCCTCCTTGCGATGGGATCGCGTCGAACAGGGGCCGCAGCGCGGCGTAGGTCTCGTCGATGGCCTCGGGGATCAGCTTGACGCCGCCGATCAGCGGCATGAAATTGGTGTCGCCGTTCCAGCGCGGCACGACGTGCAGATGAAGGTGCTCGTCGATCCCGGCGCCGGCGGTGCGTCCGAGGTTCATGCCCAGATTGAAGCCGTGCGGCCCCATGAGCTCCTGCAAGACCGCCACGCAGCGCTGGCCCAGGGCCATCATTTCGGCGCTGGCGGCGGCGGGCAGGCCCGGCAGGTCGGCGGTGTGGGCGTAGGGCACGACCATCAGGTGACCGGGGTTGTAGGGATACAGATTCATCAGCACATAGCACTGCGCGCCGCGATACAGCACCAGATTGGCGGCGTCGTCGCTCTCCTCGTGCTTGGCGCACAGCACGCAGCCAGGCGGGTTAGGCGCGGAACCCTTGACAAAATCGCCGCGCCAGGGCGTCCACTTGATCTCCACCGGCACCTCCCGAACGATTCAAAAAGGAGACGGCCCGCAGGCCGCCTCCCATTGTACCGCTTCTTGGCGCCCGGCGCCGCTATTTGTCGCGGGCCAGCTGGCCGAGCGCCGCCTGGGCCGCCGCCAGCCGGGCGATCGGCACCCGGTAGGGCGAGCAGGAGACGTAGTCCAGCCCGGTCCTGACGAAAAACTCGACCGACTCGGGATCGCCGCCGTGCTCGCCGCAGACGCCGATCTTGAGGTCCGGCTTGGTGCGCCGGCCGCGCTCGACGCCCATCTCCACCAGCTGGCCGACGCCCTCCTGGTCGATGGTCTGGAACGGATCGGCCTTGATCAGCTTCAGCTCGTCGACGTACATCGGCAGGAAGCGGCCGCTGTCGTCGCGCGACAAGCCGAGCGTGGTCTGGGTCAGGTCGTTGGTGCCGAACGAGAAGAACTCGGCCTCCTCGGCGACCCGGTCGGCGGTCAGGGCGGCGCGCGGCAGCTCGATCATCGTGCCCACCATGTACTCGACGCGCTGGCCGGTGCGCTCCTGCACCTCGGCGGCCACCCGGCGGACCAGGGCGGCCTGGAGCCGCAGCTCCTCGACGCCGCTGACCAGCGGGATCATGATCTCGGGCTTGACGACCACGCCCTCGGCCTGGCAGCGGGCGGCGGCGGCCATGATCGCCCGCACCTGCATCTCGGTGATCTCGGGGTAGATGATCCCCAGCCGGCAGCCGCGGAAGCCGAGCATCGGATTGGCCTCGCGCAGGCTTTCGATCTTCTGGCGCAGCGTGTCGGCGTCGACCTGCATCTTGCGCGCCAGCAGCCGGACCTCGGCGCCGTCGTGGGGCAGGAACTCGTGCAGCGGCGGGTCGAGGGTGCGGATGGTCACCGGGAAGCCGTCCATGGCCTTGAAGATGCCGACGAAATCCTCTTCCTGGAGCGGCTCCAGCTGGGCCAGGGCAGCCAGCCGCGCCTCGTGGGTGTCGGCGACGATCATCGCCCGCACCGCATCGATCCGATCGCCCTCGAAAAACATATGCTCGGTGCGGCAGAGGCCGATGCCCTCGGCGCCGAAACGGCGAGCCACGGCGGCATCGTGGGGCGTGTCGGCGTTGGCGCGGACCCCGACCGAGCGGCGGGCGTCGGCCCACTCCATCACGGTGTGGAAATCGTCGTTCAGCTCGGGATCGACAGTCGGCAGCTGGCCGACGAAGACCTCGCCGGTCGAGCCGTCCAGGCTGAGCCAATCGCCGGCCCGCAGCATCGTCGCGCCGACCTTGACCGTCTGGGCGGCGTAGTCGATCTCCAGGGCGCCGCAGCCGGCGACGCAGGGCTTGCCCATGCCGCGGGCCACCACGGCCGCGTGGCTGGTCATGCCGCCCCGGCTGGTCAGGACGCCCTGGGCGTGGATCATGCCGTGGATGTCATCCGGGTTGGTCTCCACGCGGACGAGAATGACCTTC
>DASWWB010000473.1:0-1907 GCA_036406115.1 Herpetosiphonaceae bacterium | reverse complement strand
ACCGCCACCGCCCGGTGGCCTTGAAGGAGGTAGAGTTTTGAACCGTCTGAACCGCTTGATTGTCCCGATGACGCTGCTGCTGCTGGCCCTGCTCGCCGTGCCCAGCTCATCGTTCGCCACGCCGCCCGCAACCAAGCAAGCCCCGGCTCCCAGCCAGAAACCGCAGGCCGATCTCGACGCGCCGGCGGTGCCGGGCCAGTTCCTGGTCAAATTCAAGCCGCAGACCAGCAAGGCCAACCGCCAGCAGTCCCTCCAGCAGGCCGGCGGCAAGCTGGTGAAGCGCCTGGAGCAGCTTGACATCGAGGTGGCGGAGTTCGCCGCCGTCAAGCAGAACCCGAGCGCCAAGGCCCGGGCCGGCGTCCTGGCGGCGCTGAAAGCCAATCCCGAGATTGAGTTCGCCGAGCCGAACTACATCGCCAGCGTCACCTGGACGCCCAACGATCCCGGCTACGGCCAGCAGTGGGGCTGGAACAAGATCCAGGCGCCCCAGGCCTGGGACGTGACCCAGGGCTCCTCCAGCGTGGTGGTGGCGATTGTCGACACGGGCATCCAGGCCAATCACGCCGACCTGGACTCCAAGATCGTCGCCGGCTACGACTACGTCGACAACGACAGCACGCCGCAGGACGGCAACGGCCACGGCACCCACGTCGGCGGCACGGTCGCCGCCGAGACCAACAACAGCACCGGCGTGGCCGGCACCTGCCCCAACTGCAAGCTGATGCCGGTCCGCGTGCTGGGCAATGACGGCTCCGGCTCCTACGAGGGCATCGCCAGCGGCATCACCTACGCCGCCGACAACGGCGCCAAGGTCATCAACCTGAGCCTGGGCGGCACCAGCGGCTCCAGCACGCTCCAAAACGCTGTCAACTACGCCTGGAACAAGGGCGTCTTCCTGGCCTGCGCCGCCGGCAACAGCAACACCAGCAGCGCATCCTACCCGGCCTACTACGGCAACTGTTTCGCGATCGCCTCGACGACCTCGTCGGACGCCCGCTCGTCGTTCTCGAACTACGGCTCGTGGGTCGAGGTCGCCGGCCCCGGCTCGGACATCTACTCGACCTGGAACAACGGCGGCTACAACACGATCAGCGGCACCTCGATGGCCACGCCGCACGTCGCCGGCCTCGCCGGCCTGCTCGCCTCGCAGGGCCTGAGCAACAGCCAGATCCGCGATCGGATCTGCGACACCGCCGATGACATCAGCGGCACCGGCAGCTCGTGGACCTGCGGCCGGATCAACGCCTACCGCGCCGTCAACAACGGCGGCGGCACGCCGACGCCGACCTCCACCCCGCAGCCCGGCACGCCGACGCCGACCGGCACGCCGGTCCCGCCGACCGCCACCCCGGTCCCGGGCGGCAACGCGATCGCCAACGGCGGCTTCGAGAGCGGCGTGACGCCCTGGACCCAGTACTCGAACGGCGGCGGCGTCGTGATCGACACCACCCGCCCGCGCTCCGGCGCCTACAGCGCCTACTTCGGCGGCTACAACAGCGCCAACGAGTATGTCTACCAGACCGTCACCGTGCCCGCCAACGGCTCGCTGAAATACTACTGGTACAAAACGACTCAGGAAACCTCGGGGACCTACGACTACCTGCGGGTCCGGATCTACAGCGCCAGCGGCGCGCTGCTGGGCACGGTCGCCACCCACTCCAACGCCAGCACGCCCTCCGGCGCCTGGACGCTCAACACGGTCAGCCTGGCGAGCTACGCCGGCCAGAGCGTGCGGGTCCAGTTCGAGGCGACCACCGACTGGTCGCTGCCGACCACCTTCTTCGTCGACGATGTGAGTTTGCAGTAACCAGGGATCGACGCGCCTGGCGGGCTCGCTCGCCAAGCGCCTGACGGATAAGACCGGTGCAGCGCGAGGCCGGCGGCAACCATCTGGACGTCTGGTTGCC
>DASWWB010000472.1:0-2544 GCA_036406115.1 Herpetosiphonaceae bacterium | reverse complement strand
GATCTTCGCGGCGGGAATCGCCGGCGCCGTCACCATGTTTCTCAGCCTCGCCGCTCCTTGGACCCACACATATGTCCAGTCACCCACGGCTAATATCGATTTTCGCCGGGATTTCTTCAAGATCGCGGACAGCGCGTCAATCTCCGTCGCCTTGGTGATGATCTTGTTCGCGTACTATCATTTTTTCAAGCTGATCTCCGCCATCAATATCGCCTGGAAATTGTTGATCATCTTCTCGCTGTCGCTGGCCAATCTCGCCGCCATGGCATTCATCCGCTCCGATTTCAACCCATCGGCGAACATCATTCTCCCAGTGATCATCATCAACACGGTGTTTGTCGCAGCGGCGCACCTGAGCTATTTTTTCTTGGCCAAATTCATCAAGAGCAGTATGCTCGACAAAGCAGCTATCTTCAGCGTCGTCGTCGCCCTGATCATCGCGGCCGCGCAGCAGATCCGGGCATTCAGCGCCACGACGAAGCCCGCCTGGGGCTTTTATCTTTTCATCGCCGGCGGCCTGCTGAGCATCGGCGGCTCGATCGCGCTGCTGCGCCGAAAGCCGGCGGCGCCATGAGCCAGCTCGCCGCGGACCTGGACCGCATGCTGGAGCAGGCGCCCGGCTCCTGGGGCGTGGCGCTGATCGACCGGGGCGGGGCGCTGCGCTACGGCTGGCGCGAGCACGAGATTCTGCCGAGCGCCAGCCTGATCAAATTCCCGCTGGCCTGGCAGTGCCTGGAGCTAGCCGCCGACGGCGTGCTGGACCTGGAGCTGGCCTATCCGCTCCGGCCGGACGACATCTGCGACCAGGACGGCAGCCTGGCGGCGCTCGCAGCCGGCGCGGCGGTGCCGTGGCGCGAGCTGCTGCGGGTGATGATCAGCGAATCGGAGAACAACGCGACGAATATCGTGCTGCATTTGGTGGGGATGCAGGCCGCCAACGAGTGGCTGGCGGCGCGGGGCTGGGCGGCGACGCGCTGGCGCCGGCGCATGCTAGATTTCGCCGCCCGGCAGGAGGGCCGCGACAACACCGCCAGCGCCTATGAGCTGGCGGCCATGTTCCACTCGTTCGGCGCCGCGCTGGGGGGAGCCGGGAGCGCGCTGGAGCCACTGCGCCAGTGGCTGCTGGCAGCGGGGCGCGACCAAAAACTTGACGCCGGCCTGCCGCCCGGCACGCCACTGGCCCACAAAACCGGCGATCTGCCCGGCGGCGTCGAGCATGACGCCGGGCTTGTCTACCGGCCGGGGGGCGGCTGGTACGCGCTGGCGGTCATGGCCGACCAGGCGCCGGTGGCGATGCGGGCCAGGCGGCTGATCGGCGAGATCTCGCGCCGCTGCTGGGACGAGCCGGGCGGCTAGCGCTGCTCGGGCTTGTTGGTGACTTCCTGGCCCTGGTCCAGGGTATAGGTGCCGCCGTCGATGTGCGGCTTCTCGCCGACCTTCTGGATGACCACGCCGACTTTGAGGATGAAAATAACGACCCCGGCCAAGCCCAAGACGGCGAGGCAGAAGAACAGCGTCCCGATTGAGAAAAGCGAGAACATGCGGACTCCTTTCGGATGAGTGTTGAAGATGATCGTATCACAGGTTGCTGGCGCGCGACGGGGTTTCCTTGACGCTTGCGGGGGGCGGGTGTAGAATGGGCGTCTAAAGATGACGTGCCGGATCAGTGTCGATAATGGTACGCTCTGATCACCGTGCATGTTGCACGGTTTTTGTTTAGCAGCGGCCGCAATGACAGCATTTGCCCCCTCGGAGTCCGGGCCGCCAGAGCGGCTGCCAGTCACGATCCGGCCCGCTCAGATGAGCGATCTGGAGCCGATGCTGGCCTTGCAATCGGAAGCCTTCGCTGATAAGTTCCGCGCCGCTTTCGGCCGCCGCCGCATCGCGCGGGGCTACGCGGCCCTGATCGCCGTCCACCGCATGCAGGGGCAGAGCGGCTTGCAAGGGATGCACGTCGCAGTCGCCGGCCAGCAGATCGTCGGCACCATCACCATGCGGACGGTCGAGATGCGGATTGAGGACGGCGGGGTGGTCGATGATATTTTCCTGCGCGAGCTTGGGATCTGGGGCAGCTTCCGCGCCACCCATGCGATGTCCCAACTAGACCACCGGATCGGGCGCCACGAGGGCTACATCACCGACGTGGCGGTCCTGCCGGATTTCCGTCGCCGCGGAGTTGCCGCGGCGATGCTGCTGTATGTGCGCGACATCGCCAAACGCTACAACAAGCAAAGCCTGGGGCTGTATGTCAGCGCCTCGAACGCCGGGGCGCGACGGCTCTATCAGCAGCTCGGCTTCCGCGACGAGCGCACCAGGATCTCCTGGTGGAACGGCTGGCTGCTCGGCGAGCGCCGCTGGGTCTATATGACGAGCCAGGTGCTGTGAGCGCGGTGGCCCTGGCGCTGCACGCCGGCGCGACCGGCGGCCTGCCGCTCGCCATTTACCTGGAGCGCATCCGCGCAGCGGGGATCGGCGGCGTCGAGTGGTGCCTGCCGCCGGCCTGGGGCGCGGCGGCGCTGGAGCCATTGGCCGCCGCCTTGCCCG
>DASWWB010000471.1:0-2997 GCA_036406115.1 Herpetosiphonaceae bacterium | reverse complement strand
CCGCGCCTGCGCCGCCGGCGCCGACGCCGCCGTCGATCGCCCAATCGCGCCAGATCGCCTCGGCCTCTTCCTCGGCGGAGCGCATGATTTCCGAGACCTGCGCGGTGACTTGCTGGCTGCTGCCCAGCGCCTCGGTGAAGCGCTTGAGCGCCGGGAAGACATCGGCTTCCATCTCCTGGGCGAACGCATCCGAAGCGTCGCCGAGCCAGGAGCGCGCCACGACCTGCGCCTGGCGCTGCACCTGGCCGGTCAATTGGCTGATCATCTCCGACTGCTGGCCGAAGCGGCTGGCTAACTGCTCCAGCTCTTCATAGTTGGCCTGAACGATTTCAGCTCCCATCCAGTGCTCCTCTTATGTTGTGGATTCCGGGGATCTCCTCCCCGTATGTTCGCTGAAATCGGCCCGGCCGTCAAGGGTGATTCTGAAAAATGGTTAAAAGACGCCGGCGAGGCTCGCCAGGGCCGGCGCCAGCGCGCCCAGCCGCAGCAGGACCTCGGTTTCGCCGCCCGAGGTGTCGCTGGTGAGCGGCAGGCCGATGCCGCGCACCAGCCGCAGCATGGGGCCGTTGCTGGCCCGCATGCTGGCGCACAGCTCGCGCAGCCCGGCGGAGCGCGCCAGCCGCACCAGCATCGCCAGCAGCTGGCGGCCGAGCCCCCGGCCCTGCTGGTCGTCGGCCAGCAGCAGGGCGAACTCGCCGCGCTCGCCGCCGACCGGCACCAGCTGCGCGATGCCGGCGATGCGCTCGGCGGGCGACCCGGCGATCAGCAGCAGGGTCCAGTCCGCCGGCCCTGCGCCCAGCATGCGCTCAGCCAGCTGGCGGGCCTGCTCGGGGCCGAGCGGATGCAGCGCCATCCCGAAGCGGTTCCACAGCGTTTCCGCCGAAAGCTGGCACAGCATCTCGGCAAGCAGCGCGGCGTCGCTTGGGCGGGCCGGCCGGACGATCAGGCGATCGCCCGGGGCGGTCGTTGGTCCAAGGATGAGCGCGCGTCCTTGCGCTTGCTGCCCGGCGGCGGGAGCGTCGTGGTGGCGGGATGGGGTCATGGGGTGGTCCTCCTGCTGGATAGTATAACGCGATGCGTTATCTCGTGACAGCAGGAATGGTGCCAATGCTCAGGCGCTGGATGGCCTATCGAGCTGGATGACCATCAGCGTGAGGTCGTCGTGCTGGCTGGCGCGGCCCATGAAGCCGTAGACATCGGCCAGGATCCATTGCAGCAGCTGATCGGCGTTCGAGGCCGGGGCGCGCTCGACGCAGTCCAGCAGCCGCTCGAAGCCATACAGCTCGCCCGCCGGATCGCGGGCTTCGACGACTCCGTCGCTGTAGAGGATGAGCAGGTCGCCCGGCAGCAAATCGAGATCGATCGCCCGATAATCCGGCGCATTGGGCAGGATGCCAAGCGGCAGCCCGGCGACATCCAGCAGCGAGCAGGCGCCGCCGCGCCGCAGCAGCGGGGCGACCATGCCGGCGGAGGCGATCTGCGCCCGGCAGCCGCCGGCGCGGGGCCAGAGCCGGGCGTAGCACAGCGCCAGATTCATATGGGTCGGCGCCATCTGCGGCCGGAGCGCGCCGTTCAGCTCGACCAGCAGCCGGGCGGCGTCGGTGGCGAGCGGCGCCTTGGCCGCCAGCAGCGTCATGGCGACCGCCATCTGCAAGGCGGCGGGCACGCCCTTGCCGGACACGTCGCCCAGGGCGAAGCCGTAGCCAGCGGGTGCTTGATCTGTCGCCGGCAGCTCGTGGAAGGCGAACAGATCGCCGCCGACTTCGCTGGTCGGGATGCTCAGGGCCGCGACGTCGAGCCCGGGCGGGCGCGGCGGCTCCTGCGGCAGCAGGCTGAGCTGGATGCTGCGGGCCAGCTGCATCTCGCGCTGGGCCACCGCCGCCCGCACGTCGCGGGCGTGCTTGCGGTCGGTGATGTCCTGGAGCATCACCAGCTTGCCGAGCCGCTCGCCGCCACCCAGCGGGTTCCTGTCGAGCGGCGAGAGCCGGACCTCGTAGGCGCGGCTGCCCCCGGGCCTGCTGACAATGATCTCGCGCTGGCCCCCGGCCGGCGCCTGGGCCAGCGCCACCAGCTCGCCCCAGACCGGCGGCAGGCTGCTGAGCGGCTTGCCGATCAGGGTGGCGGCGGCGCCGGCGCCGAGGATGGCCTCGGCGGGCGGATTGAGATCCAGCAGCAGGTTGGCCCGGTCCAGCACGATGAAGCCGTCGTGCATGCTTTCCACCACCCGGTCGCGGGCGATCGGCACCACGTTGAGCAGCCGGTAGCGGAACAGGCCCCACGCCAGCGCGGCGCCGGTCAGCGTGTAGCCGAAGGGCGTCAGGTCGAGCCTGCCGAACGGGCTGGCGCCGGAGAGATAGAGCAGGTTGCCGAGCCAGGGGAACAGCGCGCCGAGCGCCATGATCCGGCTCTGGCCGCGCTGGAGCGGCCCCGAGCGCAGCGCCGCCCGCGCCAGCAGCCCGAGGCCGAGCAACAGCACGACGTAGCTGTAGGCGGTGTAGAGCCAGAAATAGGGGCCGTAGGTGATGCGCAGCGTGGCGGCGCCGGTGCTCGGCACCAGCTCGATCGAGCGCCATATCAGCCCGTGCAGCTCGTTGGTCGCCGCGAGCAGCACGTCGAGCAGCGGCGGGATGGCGAGCGCCAGCCGCCGGCCGCCCGCCAGCAGATCCTCGCGGTCGACATAGGCGCAGGCGAAGGCCAGCAGATTGGGCGGGATGTAGGCGATGCCGAGGTGCTGGACCTTGGCCCAGAAGATCCGCGGCTCCAGCTCGTGGACGCCGAGGGCGATGCCGTAGGCGGCGGTCCAGACCGTCACCGCGGCCATGGCCAGGGCCAGCCGGCGGGCGAGGCCGCCGGCGCGGGTCCAGGCGTAGGCGCCGATCGCCGCCGAAACCAAGGCGGAGGCGAGCAGCGCCCACGAATACGGATTGGGCTCCCAAGCGGTCATAGCTGCCTTTGCGTCGTGGGGCGCCGGGGAGGGGCGGGCGGCGCCGCCGGCTC
>DASWWB010000470.1:0-4682 GCA_036406115.1 Herpetosiphonaceae bacterium | reverse complement strand
CAGCCCAAGCCGATCATGAGGGCCAGCGCGAGATAGAGCCCCAGCGCGTTGGGATGGGAAAACAGCCCGATCCCGAACGACGCCAGGCGGGGCCGGTTGGTGCCCGGATCGACCGTGAGGGCGGCTTTGTAAAATGCGTTGGCCGTCGCAAAGGGGCGAAACGAATTCGTCGCCCATTGATAGATGCCAAGCGCCGCATGCGCCACGCCGATTGGCACAAAGAGCGTGGTCCAGTCACGCCAGCGCTGATGGACCGCGAGCAGCATGACGGAGAAGATGAGGATCGGGACGGCCCAGTTGCGCAGGTCGGAGAGCCTGGCGCGCCAGCCGCCGCCGGCTGGCCGCCCGATGATGATCTGCCCCAGGCTGGTCGCCGCGATCCACAGCAGCAGCCCGGCGCCCATTGCCAGGACGAAGCGGGTGAGCGGGTCGGCGAACGCTGCGGCGACCCTGGCCCGCCAGCCGCCGGGCGCGCGCCGCCCCTGCCACCAAAGCCCTGCGGCGCACGCCAATCCGATCGGCTCCATCACGGCCACGCTGAAGCCGCGCAGCTCCAGCCGGTGCTCGATGGTCGGCGCGGCCATGATCAGTGCGATCAGCGCCGCCGCCCATGGCAGGGCGGCCGGTGCTAGGCCTGTCGCTGCGCTGTCCGCGTCACTGCCCATGCGTAGTATCCCCCTCCGGCGCACAGAATTCCGATCCACGCGCATTTGATGCCAGTCGCCGCCGCCAGCGACAGTCCCGTCCCCTCGATCAGGAGCAAGCCCGCGTAGCCCAGGCCCGCGAGCAGCAGAATCGCGCCGTGCTCGCGCCGGGAATAGGGCACGCGATAGGCGCGCTGCGATATCCAGGCGATGCCGCCGCTCCAGACCGCGTAGGATGCGGCCGTGGCCCAGGCGGCGCCGGCCATGCCGTGCAGCGGTATCCACCAGGCGTTGAGTCCCAGGCATACGGCGGCGGCGCCCCAGCCCAGGATCGGCAGCCAGTGGGTTTGATTCTTGATCATAATCCCGACGTTCAGCGGGGTACTGAGGCCCGAACAGAGCCCGCCGAGCAGCAGGATCGGGATGATGCCCGCGCCGCTGGCGTAGGCGGCCGGGGCGACCCAGCGATAGACGGCCGGCGCCAGCGCGACGATCAGCAGCGCGCATCCGACTGCCAGGCCGAGGTAGATGGTCAGTGCGCGGGCGTAGCGGCGCGGGGCGTCGGCCTCGGCGGCGATTTTGAAGCGCCGCGATCCCCAATCGATCGCGAACGGGCGCGTCACGGCCAGATCGAGGACCGACGCGATTTTAGCGGCGAACGAGTAGACCGCAACGGTTTCCAACGAGGCTGCGTGCTGGAGGACATAGCGGTCGGACGCGAGCAGCACGTACAGGGCGAGATTCGTCGGCAGGAGGGGCAGGCCGTAGCGCAGGATCCGGCGCAGACAGGCCCGGTCGAGGCGCAGATCGATGTCCCGCCAGATCAGGGCCCCCAGCGCCAGCCCGCCCGCCCCGGTCGCAGCCAAGCGCCCGGCCAAGCCGCCGTTGATGCCCCGGCCGGCGGCGATCAGGCCGACCGCCAGCCCGATGAAGACGACCAGGCGCGCCAGGGAGAGCGCCACGAAACTGCCCGCGCGCTCCTGGATGCGGAGAATGTTCAAGCCGAGCCCCCACAGCGCTTCGGCCGCCGCGATGCCGAGCACGAGCCAGCCGGTCAGCGGCGCGACGCCGGGCGCCAGGGCCGCCAGCGCCAGTCCGCCGCCCGCCACGACCGTCAGCGACCACGCCGCCACCCCGATGAGGGCGGTGCCGAGAATCGCGCCGCGCCGCGCCGCAGCCGGCTCCGCCCAATATTCCCGCATCACGCCGATATCCATCCCTGCCAGCATGAGCGCCGCGAGGAGCATGACGGAGATCTCGGCGAGGGACCACTGCCCGTACTCCTCCGGGGTCAGGCCATGGATGAGATAGGGGATGAGCACAAACAGCGCGGCGCTGTTGGCCAGGCTGCCGATGGCGTAGATCGCGTTTGCCCGCAGCGCGTCACGCCACATCGGCATGCGTCGCAATCATCCATTTGGTGTTCGGGGCGTCGAGTCCGATCCGGGGCAGCGCATGGCGATCCGCCCAGCGCAACAGCCGGGGCGCCAGGCGATCAAAGAGCGGGGCGCGCGCCAGGCGCATCCCATAGCGCCAGGCCCGCGCGCAGGCCCGCCAGGGAAACCGGGCGGCGGGGGTCGGGATGGGCGGATGCAAAACCGCGAACACAGGCACGAGCAGGCGCCGCGTCGCGCCCAGGCGTCGCAGCGCCCGGTCGTAGTCCGCCAGCGAGCGATGGCGCACATGGGCGGCTGGCTGGACGGTTTCGGGCACAAAGCCGTCCGACACAATGAGGATCCCTCCCGGCGCCAGCAGTTCCAGCGCGTGGCCCAGCGCGGCGGCGAAGGCATCGTCGTCCACGATGTGGAACAGCACGTCGGCGATCAAAATCACGTCGGCTTGCAGGCTGAGGC
This sequence comes from Herpetosiphonaceae bacterium, assembly GCA_036406115.1. Classification (GTDB taxonomy): domain Bacteria; phylum Chloroflexota; class Chloroflexia; order Chloroflexales; family Herpetosiphonaceae; genus DASWWB01. The sequence continues at coordinate 2,185 of DASWWB010000470.1, read as the reverse complement.
CCAGGCCGCCGACGATATCGGCCCGCACGAAGCGATAGCCCGGATAGCGCGCGCGCAAGCTGCGCACGCTCACCGCCGTGATATCCGCCCCAATGTACTCGCTGACGCCGGCCTGCTGGCAATAGGCGGCGTAGAAGCCGCTGCCGCAGCCGATCTCCAGCACCCGCTGGCCCGCGAGGCTCCGGCCGCAGGCCCCCAGCGCGCGCTCCAGCGCCGCTTGCCGCGCCGCATACAGGACGGCGTTGTAGCGCGGCCCCAGGCTGCCGTAGCCGGCGCCGACAAGATCGAACCGCTCGCGCAGCCGCTGTTCCCAATACTGAGCCGGATTGGCATAGCTCATCGCTGCCCTTTCTATCCGCTGGCCGGCGCCCGGCCCGGGCTACCGCGCGACGCGCAGCCAATCAATGAAGGCGTCGCCGCCGCCGGTTCCGGCGAAGCGAACCCCGAGGACATGCGTCCCCGGCGCGAGGTCGAATCGATACTGGTAGTCGCGAAACGCCCCATCGGCGGCGGTTGCGAACGGCGCCAGGATGCGGCCGTTGTGCTCCAGCGCCAGCTCACCCGCCGCGCCGGGCCTTGATGCGGCCCGCACCGTGAGTTGATAGGCGCCGCCCTCGGCGACCTCGATGATGGCGGTCGCGGCGCCGCCTGGCCGCAGGGTTCCGGCTGCGGCGCCCGCCGGAAACGCTGGTTCGAGCGGCGTTCCGTCGAGTCCTGCGGCATCGCCCTCGTCCAGCCAGCGCAGGCCCTCGCCCTCGATCAGGCTGGTGGCGGTGATCGCATGGACGGGGACGCCGAGCTGGATTTGCAGATCGCGCGGCAGGTGGTTGACTATGGCTCCGGCCAGCACGGCCCGGAACTGCGCGTCCGGCGGCAGATCGGGCAGCCGCAGCGCCTGCTGGTACAGCCCGTAGGCCTTGTCCCACGCGCCCTGGCGGAACCATGTGTCAGCCCGGCGGCCAAAAGATTCGCCCGCGTAGCCGGCGCGGGCGAATTCGTGCTGCATGCGGAGCCGTGAGTGGCGGGCGATCAGCGGCGCCTGCGCCGCATCGGCGAGGAGGAAACCGCCCCAGAGCGCCCAGTCGTTGGCGGGGTCGTGCTGCGGTCCGGCGTCTACGCGCAGCGTCAGCTGGGCCGGCCGCCCGGCCCACGCGCTCACATCGACCCAATCCGGCGTCCAGCCCTTGGCGAGCGTCGCCGCGTCCAATGTCCTGGCATAGATCACGCGGCCCGGCTGCGTCCCATCGCCGGCCAGGATCTCATACGTCACGCCATCGGTGTTCCACTGGCGGGCGGCCGGCACCAGGCCGAGCAAAAAGACCAGCGCCGTTTGTTCGCGCGTGACCGGCAGCGTGAAGGTCAGGCCGGCCGGCGGATGCAGAAACAGCGCCGTGGCGCTGATCGACTGGCTTGGCGCGACCGCGAGCGGCAGCGACGCCTCGGTGAGCGCGAGATAGCAGCGCTCCGGCTGCCCCGCCTGGCAATAGGGCGTTGCGATTGGCTGCGGCGGAGCGTGGATGAAGCGTGAGTCGAGCGGGGGCACGAACGGGGTCTGCCGGGCCTGCGAACTGTCCTGCCAGAGGCGGGACTCGACCAGCGCGGCCTCCCAGCGAATCAGCGGATCCTCTGCTGAAAGGGCGCGCGCGCGATCGAAGGTCTCGGCGGCTGCGCGCCACGCGCCCTCGGCGGCCTCGATCTGGCCCAGCATGCGGTAGGCGTGGGCGTCGTCCGGCTTCAGCGCCAGGGCGCGGGCCAGATGGCCGCGCGCTTCGGCGAGTGCGGCCAGGTCGCGGGCGACGGGCAGGGCGTCGATCTGGTCGGCGGCCGGCCTGCTGAGCCCCCGCTCCATCAGCGCGCCTGCCCGCTCGATATGGTAGATGTACAGTCCCGTCGGCGCGCACCAGACGCCGAGCCCGATCACGAGGGCGACGCACGCGAGCCTGACGCGGGTCAGGGGCCGCATCAGGCGATCCTCGCGGGTCGCGTGGCCGGCCCGGGGCTGCGCGTGGCCCAGTCGAGGCGGCGCTGCGTCAGATGCGGTGGGGATATGATCAAAGGCTTTTGCTCGTTTCACTCCAGCTAGGGTGGGGCGGGCTCGCCCATTGTACCTGGCGGGCGGCTGGTTGTCCAAAGCGCGGCGCTGCGGAGCGCCCCGGCGCGGACGGACGCACGATGCGGCCCGGAG
>DASWWB010000469.1:0-2212 GCA_036406115.1 Herpetosiphonaceae bacterium | reverse complement strand
TCCACCGACGCCGTCAGCTCCAGCAGCGGCGCGCCGGGCTGCTCGCGCAGGCCGTGGCTCGCCAGCGCGCGATCGCGGGCTTTGGCCAGATTGGACGCCAGCAGCGGCGCGGCGGGCAGGGCGGCCCGCAGGCCCTCGCGCCAGCCCGGGCAGGGCGGGCCGAGCGAATCGCTGCAGCCGGCCCAGGCCGGAACCGGATCGCCCGGCCGCCATTCCGGCCCGGTGAGCGGGGCGATGTGATAGGCGCCGCTGGCGCTGCCGCCGCTGCTGGAGCGCGATGTTGAGCGGACGGTCGCGGCGAAGTCGGTCTGGACGACGGCGGCGCTGAACTCGAAGCCGGCGGCGCGCGGATTGGCGGGGGCGGCGGCGACCGGCTGGCCGCGCACGATGGTCCCGGTCTCCAGCGCGACGACGCCGGGAAAGTACAGGCCCATCCCTGCCATCGGGATGGCGAGGCAGAGCATGCCCCAGCCGCCGACCGTCGGCAGCCGCGCCGTGCTGGCGGCGCAGGCGCCCAGCCAGATGATGGCGCCGATGACCAGGGCGGGTAGGCCGGGCAGTAGCAGCGCGATCGGCGCCACAACGGCGACCAGGCCGGCGAACAGCAATCCATGCTCGGCGATCGCCCGCCCGAATGTCCCTCGACCGCCGCGCTCGCTCCGCCGCATGGCTGCCTCCTGCTCCGCCAGGCGCCGCGCGGTCGATCCGGGCCGGATCGGCGGCGCCGAAGATTGGGCGGTTCGCATTATAGTTGGTTTGCGGGGCGGATGGGCGAATCGGATCAGCGGGAAATTGCGCGGGAGCGTGGCGGGATGGGCTCGCGGCGCGGCGATTTGCGGGGCGGATGGGCGAATCGGATCGGCGGGAAATTGCGCGGGGAAGCGCGGCGGGATGGGCTCGTGGCGCGGCGCCGGGAATCGCCGGGCGGCGCTGACTCGCTCCTGTGACGCGAGTCAGCGCCGCCCGAATGGCTGGATCTTGGCGTTGCTGGATTGGGTCGCGGGAGTTGGGGCGCGTCACACCGCCGCCCGATCCCCAGTCCCCGGTTCCCAAGGCGCTACCGGGCCTTGGCGTTGCGGGATGGGCTCGCGGGAATTGGGGCGAGCGTCACACCTGCCGACCCAGTCCCCGATCCCCGATCCCCAGTCCCCGGTCGGCTACTGCGTCTCGGCGGCGCGCTCCTGGAGCGTGACCGTCAGCTCCTGCTGCTCGCCGGCGCGCTCGATGGTGACCGTGACCTTGTCGCCCGGCTGCTTGCCGTCCAGGGCCTGGGCCAGGCTGTCGTAGGTGGCGGTCGGGGCGCCGTCGAGCGCCGTGATCAGATCGCCGGCCTGGAGCCCGGCGGCCTCGGCGCCGCTGCCGGCGTTGACCGCGCCGACCGCGACGCCGGTCTGGCCGGGCTGGGCGCTCTCCTCGATCGAGACGCCCATGTAGCCCTGCTGGAGATCGGCGCCGGCCTGGAGCTGGTCCAGCTGGCGGCGCGCGGTGTTGATCGGCACCGCGAAGCCGATGCCGACATTGCCCTCGACCGGGCTCTCAATCAGCGTCGAGATGCCGATGACCTCGCCCTTGGCGTTGAGCAGCGGCCCGCCCGAGTTGCCGGGATTGATCGGGGCGTCGGTCTGGATCATGCCGCGCATGGTCTGGGTGCCGGAGGACCAGGTGCGGTCCACCGCGCTGACAATGCCTTGGGTGACGGTCTGCTCCAGGCCGAAGGGGCTGCCGATCGCGATGGCGGTCTCGCCGGTCACCACCGCGTCGGAGTCGCCGAGGGCGATGGGCGGGGCGCTGGCCGGCAGCTCATCGACCTGGAGCAGCGCCAGATCGTTGGCGCGGTCGCTGCCGACGACGGTCGCCGCCGACTGGCTGCCGTCCTGGAAGCGCACGCTCAGCGTCGTGGCGCCCTCGACGACGTGATAGTTGGTGAGGATGAGGCCGGCCTTGTCGACGACGAAGCCGGAACCGGTGCCGGAGGAGGAGAAGCGCCCGCGCCCGGCCTGGGCGGTGGCGGAGATCTCGACCACCGACGGGCTGGCGGCGGCGTAGACCGCGCTGGCCACGGTGGCCTCGCTCGCCTGGGCGATCGGCTGGATCCTGCTCGGCAGATTGTCGCTCGCGCCGGCGGCCTGGCTGGCGGCCCTGGCGGTCAGGGCGCTGCCGACCGCGCCGCCGCTGATGCTGCCGCCGGCGAAGGCGGCGAGCAGCAGCAGGG
>DASWWB010000468.1:0-2713 GCA_036406115.1 Herpetosiphonaceae bacterium | reverse complement strand
GCTCGGCCGAGGTCGCCGGCAGCTCGCGCGGCAGGGTCCCGCCGGGCGGCGGCGCCGGGGCTGGCGGCACGCCCAAGGCCGCTTCCACCTCGCGGATGTTCGCCTCGGTCGCCGGCAGCAGCGCTCCGTGCGGGTCGAGGTAAAAGGCGGCGAAGTCGCCGTAGCCGCCGGGCGTCGGCAGGGCGAAGATGATCCACCGATCGCCGACCCGCACCGGGCTGCGGCACGCTGCGGACTCGCCGAAGTTGCTGATGCGGACCTGCGCGCCGCCCGTCTCCTTGAAGTAGCGGTGGACATCGACGCTCGCCACCAGGTTAAACCGGCTCCCGATCTCGGTCACCGCCGTCACCGTCCCCTCGAGGACGACCTGCGCCGCCTCAACCCGCTCGGCGACTGTGTGGACCACCGGGCCGCCGGGCGGCGGCGTGCAGGCCAGGGCGGCGGCCGGCGGCCACCCAAAGCAGCAGGCGAGCGCCGCCCAGACCAGAATCGGCCAGCGGCCGGCGAGCCGGCGGCCAACGAAATGTCGCGCCATCCATTCCTCCTTTGCGCAGCAGCGCGGTCGCGCCGGCTCCGTGTGCCAGCGCGGCCGGTTTGCCTTTAAAAGACGGATGAGCGGCGGCGATCATTTCATCGCGGCGCCGGTTCGGGGTACAATGCGCTGGGCGGCGCCCGCCGCCGGTTTAGCCTGGAGATTGGCCATGCCGATACGCTGCACCCTGGCGCTGCTCATGGCCCGGGCCACCCTGGAGCGCCGCAAGCGCCAGCTGCCGAAGATGACCCTGCGCGTCCTGGCAGCGGAGAGCGGCATCTCGCTCAGCGCCCTGGCCGCCCTCAGCGCCAATAAAAACACGCGCCTGGATTACGCCACCCTGGAGAAGGTCCTGCTCGCCTTCAATCAGTATTTCCCAACCACCATCGGCGATATCCTGGTCTGGGAGCAAGACACGCTGGCGCCCTGACGGCTCAGCGCTCGGCCCTGGCCGCCGGCCGCAGCCCGCCCGCCGCCGTGAGCTTGGTCGTGAACAAAATGCCATGGAGATGATCGATTTCGTGCTGGGCGGCATGGCCCAGGCTTGACGGGCTGGCCGCCAGCCGCTCCAGCCGGCAGGTCGCGCCGCCCAAATCCTGGTAGCTCAGGCTGACCCAAGCGCGGCGGCTGACCTCGCCGATCATGCCCGGCAGGCTGAGGCAGCCTTCCCAGAGATCGATGGTCTCGCCGGCGGCTTCGGTGATGACGGGATTCACCAGGATGAGCGGCTCGGCGCGCCCGCCGTCGCCCGGCGCGGCCGGATCGATCACCACAACCTGCCGCAGCACGCCGACCTGCGGCGCCGCCAGCCCCAGCCCGCGAGCGGCGCGCAAGGTCAGCAGCATGCGCTCCGCCAGCAGCCGGAGCTTGTCATCGAAACGCACCACCGGCGCCGCAGCTTGGGTCAGCACGCGGAAATCGGCGGGTTTGGTCATTGAAAGGATCCGCAAGGGTTTCATCTGTCCTCCGCGCCCGGCCGCCGCGCTGCGCGGCCGTCCCGCGGCGCCGGCGCCTGGCAGGCGGTCAGTATAGCAGATTTGTTACGGGATGCCACCACAAAATTCCCCCTTCATCCCACAAGATCGCAATATTCCAATCAGACTGGTATCTTTTCCGCGCCGGCGGCGGTTTCATCCGCGAGTCCGTCGCGTCGGCGGTCCCCCGGCCGGCGCCAAGCTGGTGTATGATGCGCGCGGCGCCGCCTTCGCCGGGAGGGCGCGCCGATCTGATCTGATCGAGGAGATCCATCCATGCAGGACCCGCTGATTGGCCAGCAGATCGACCGCTACGCCATCGTGGAGCTTTTGGGCAGCGGCGGCATGGCCCGCGTCTTCCGGGCGGTCGATCAGGGCCTGGACCGCGAGGTCGCGCTCAAAGTGGTGGAGCCGCCGCGCTTCGGCGCCGACGAGTTCAGCGCCCGCTTCCAGCGCGAAGCCCAGACCCTGGCCGGTTTGCAGCATCCGGCGATCGTGCCGATCTACACCTTCGGCCGCCACGGTCCGTTCAGCTACCTAGTGCAGGAGCTGCTGCCCGGGCCGACGCTGGAGCAGGAGATCCGGACGGCCAAGGCCGGCGGCGGCTTCCTGGCTGCCGACGCGATCACGGCGACCATCCGCCAGGTGGCGGGGGCGCTCGACTACGCCCACCGCCGCGGCATCATCCACCGCGACCTCAAGCCCAGTAACTTGATGCGCAACACCCACGGCATGATGATCCTGACCGACTTCGGCATCGCCAAGTCCGGCGAGAGCCTTGATAAGCTGACCAAGACCGGCATGGTGCTGGGCACGCCCCACTATCTCGCGCCCGAGCAGGCCCAGGGCCAGCCGCTGACGCCGGCCGCCGACATCTACGCGCTCGGCGTGCTGCTCTACGAAACCATCGCCAACCGCGTGCCGTTCGACGACGCCGCCCCGCTGGCGATCGCCCTGGCCCACGTCACCCAGCCGCCGCCGGCCCTGCGCTCCATCCGCCCCGAGCTGCCGCCGGCGGTCGAGGACGTGGTCTTCACTGCGCTGGCCAAAGCGCCGGAGCAGCGCTTTCCCAGCGCCGGCGCCCTGGCCGATGCGCTGGAGCGCGCTTGGGCGGCCGGGCCGGCGGTGATCGCCTCGCCCACCGCCGCGCTGAGCCCGGCGCAGCCCGTCCGGCCGCCGGTGATCCGGTCTGCGCCGGCGGCGCCGC
>DASWWB010000467.1:0-5578 GCA_036406115.1 Herpetosiphonaceae bacterium | reverse complement strand
CTGCTGCCGCTCCGGGTGCCGGCCGCCGTCGCCGCCGGCGTCACGCGGCTGGCGCAAGCGGCCGGCGCGACGCCCTATATGGTCCTGCTGACGGCCTACGCGGCGCTGCTGGGCCGCTACAGCGGACAAGCGACCGTGGTGGTGGGGACGCCGATTGCCAACCGGCAGCAGGTGGCGCTGGAAGGGTTGCTGGGCTGCGTAGTCAACACGCTGGCGCTGCGGGTCGAGCTGGACGGGCAGCCCAGCGGCTGGGCGCTGCTGGAGCGGGTGCGCCAGGTCTGCCTGGCCGGCTACGCCCAGCAGGAGGCGCCCTTCGAGCAGGTCGTCGAGGCCGCCCAGCTGCCCCGCGATCTCAGCCGCTCGCCGATTTTCCAGCATATGTTCGTGCTCCAAGACCAGGGCTTCGCCGGGCTGCCCCTGGCGCAGCTTGAAACCACGCCCATCCCGCTCGATTTGGACGTGGCGCATTTTGACCTGACGCTTGAGCTGCGGCCGGTGGCTGACGGGTTCGACGGGGTGCTTGAGTACAACACGGAGCTGTACGGGGCGGCGACGGCGGCGCAGCTCGGCCGCCACTTCCTCGCCCTGCTCGCGGCCCTCGTCGCCCAGCCCGCCGCTCCCGTCGCCGCCCTGCCGTTGCTCACCAGCGACGAGATCCAGGCCGTCCAGGCTACCGGCGCCGCCCCCACGCTGCCCGTTCCGTCGCGCGGCCTCCATCAACTCGTCAACGACCAGCTCCGCCGCGCCCCGGACGCCCTCGTGCTGCGCGCCCCCGCCGATACCTGGGACGCCGCCACCCTCCTCGCCCAGGTCGATGCGCTCGCCACCGCCCTCGCTCCCGTCCCGCTCGGCCCCGAGGTCCGCGTCGGCGTCTGCCTTGAGCGCACGCCCGCCCTGCTCGTCGCCCTGCTCGCTATCCTCCGGACCGGTGCTGCCTACGTCCCGCTCGACCCCGCCTATCCCGCCGACCGCCTCGCCTTCATGGCCAACGACGCCGGCCTCGCGCTCGTCCTCACCAACGACCATCTCCGCGACCGGCTCCCGGCCCTCGACGCCCCCGTCGTCTGCCTCGATCCGCTCGGCCGGCCGGTCAGCGGCCCGATCGCGCCTGCTGCCGCCGCTGCGGCACCTGCCGCGCGCTGGGCGGATGTGGCGCCGGAGCAGACCGCCTATCTGATCTATACATCCGGCTCAACGGGTCGCCCCAAAGCCGTCGTCATCCCCCACCGCAGCGCCGTCGCCTTCGTCCAGTGGGCGCTTGCCGCCTTCGCTCCCGCCGATTGGGCCGGCGTCTTCGCCGCCACTTCGCTCAGCTTCGATCTCTCCGTCTTTGAGCTCTTCGTCCCCCTCATCGCCGGCGGCGCCGTCATTCTCGCCGACACCGCCTTGCAGCTCCCCATCCATCCCGCCGCCGCCCACGTCACCTTGCTCAACACCGTCCCCTCCGTCCTCAGCGAACTCCTCCGCCTCGGCCCCCTCCCCGCCGCCGTCCGCACCGTCAATCTCGCCGGCGAGCCGCTCCCCGCCACCCTCGCCGCCCAGGTCTACGCCCAGCCCGGCGTCCAGGCCCTCTTCAATCTCTACGGCCCCTCCGAGGACACCACCTACTCCACCGTCGCCGCGATCGCCCGCGACGGCGGTCCCATCGTCCCGATCGGCCGCCCGATCGCCAACACCGTCGCCTACGTCTGCGACCCGCGCGGCGCCCTCGTCCCCCCTGGCGTCTGGGGCGAACTGTTCCTTGGCGGCGCCGGCCTCGCGCGCGGTTACCTCAGCCGCCCCAACCTCACCGCCGAGAAGTTCGTCCCCGATCCCTTCGCTCCGCAGCCTGGCGGCCGGCGCTACCGCACCGGCGACCGCGTGCGCTGGAATCAGGCCGGGCAGCTGGAGTATGGCGGGCGGCTCGATCAGCAGGTCAAGCTGCGCGGCTACCGGATCGAACTGGGCGAAGTCGCGGCGGCCCTGGCGCGCCAGCCGGGCGTCGCCGATGCGATCGCCCTCGTCCACCAGGGCGGCGCCGCCCCGCAGCTCGTCGGCTACGTCATCGCGGCGCCAGATGCGGCAGTCACCAGCGACAGTCTCCGCCAGGGTTTGGCGGCGAGCCTGCCGGGGTATATGGTGCCGGCGGCGGTGGTGGTGCTGGGAGCGTGGCCGCTGACGCCGAACGGCAAGCTGGACCGGCGCGCCCTGCCCGCCCCGCGCTGGGATGGCGACGGCCCCCAGCTCGGCCGCGGGCCCGGCAGCGCCCTGGAGCGTCAGGTCGCCGACGTCTGGACCGAGACCCTCGGCGCCCCGCCGCCCGATGTCGAGACCAGCTTCTTCGCCGTCGGCGGCCACTCGCTGCTCGCCACCCAGCTTGTCGCCCGGCTTCGCGCCGCCTGCCAGGTCGACCTCGCCCTCCGCGCCGTCTTCGAGCATCCCACCGTCGCCGAGCTCGCCGCCCGCATCGAAGCGCAGCAAGCGAGCGGCGCCGCCAGCCAGCAGCCGGCGATCGGCAGGGCCAATCGCCAGGCCCGCCGCGTCCAGATCTCAGCTCAGGGAGTTTTAGCCTCGTCTCAGGATAAGGAGTCGTAGTGGAGACCTCAGCGCATATCGTCGAAGACGCTTTTGTCTTCCCAACATCGTTTGCCCAGCGTCGGCTCTGGTTCCTCGATCAGCTCGATCCGGGCAGCCACACCTACAATATCCCGGCGGCCTTCCTGCTCACGGGGGCGCTGAGCCCCGCCGCGCTCCAGCAGGGCATCGACGAGGTCATCGCGCGCCATGAGTCGCTGCGCACCTCGTTCGCGGCGATCGACGGCCAGCCCATGCAGATCATCGTGCCCGCCGCCGCCGTCGCGCTGGAGGAGTACGATCTGAGCGGGCTGGCCCCCGAGGCCCGCGCCGCCGAGCGCAGCAGGATCATGGAGGAGCACGCCCGCCACTGCTTCGATCTGACGCAGGCGCCGCTGCTGCGGACAGGGCTGATCAAGCTGGGGGCCGACGAGCATATCCTCATGCTCACGCTCCATCACATCATCTCCGACGGCTGGTCGCTCGATGTGTTCTGCCGGGACCTGAGCCGGCTGTACGAGGCCGCGCTGGCGGGGCAGGAGTCGCCGCTGCCCGAGCTGCCCATCCAATACGCCGATTTCACCGAGTGGCAGGAGCAGTGGCTCCAGGGCGAGCAGCTCGCCGCCCAGCTCGGCTACTGGCAGGAGCATCTGGCCGGCGTGCCGGTGTCGCAGCTGCCGACCGACTATCCGCGGCCGCAGCAGCAAACCTACGAGGCCGGCGAGCACAGCCTCCGCCTGTCGGGCGAGCTGTCCCGCAAGCTGAGCGCCCTGAGCCAGAGCCACGGCGCGACCCTGTTCATGACCCTGCTGACGGCGTTCGACGCGCTGATCGGCAAGCTCAGCGGCCAGGATGATGTGATTGTCGGCACGCCGGTCGCCGGACGCACCCAGCACGAATTGAGCGACCTGATCGGCTGTTTCCTCAATCTGCTGCCGCTGCGCGCCGATCTCGGCGGCGACCCGACCTTCCGCGAGGCGCTGGGCCGGGTGCGCGAAAGCTGCCTGGGCGCCTACAGCCACCAGGACATCCCTTTCGAGTATCTGCTGGACGCGCTGCACATCGAGCGCGACCTGAGCCGCACGCCGCTGTTCCAGATTTTCTTCAACATGCTGAGCATGGGCGAGGCGCAGTTCGCCGCCGCCGGCGTCAGCAGCCAGTCGATCGGCGCGCCGGAGGTGGGGTCGAAGTTCGATCTGACCATCTATGTGGCGGAGCAGGCGCGGGGCATCGAGCTTCAGTTCGTCTACAACCGCGACCTGTTCACCCATGAACGCATCGCCGAGCTTGGCGAGCAGTACGCCGCCGTCCTGGCCCAGGTCGTCGCGCGGCCCGAGGCGCCGCTGAGCAGCCTGTCGCTGCTGACCGAGCGGGCAGAGCAAGCGCTGCCGGATCCGACCGCGCCGCTCGACGGCGGCTGGAACGGCCCCGTCCATGCGCTCGCCGCGCAGCACGCCCGCGCCAACCCGGCGCAGCTCGCCATCGCCGACGCGACCGAGCGCTGGACCTACGGCGAGCTGGAGGATTGGAGCAACCGGCTGGCCAATCACCTGCTGGCGCAGGGTCTGGAAACCGAGGAGGTCGTAGCGATCTACGCCCACCGCAGCGCGCCGGTCGTCTGGGCGCTGCTGAGCGTGCTCAAAGCCGGCGGCACCTTCCTGGTCCTCGATCCATCCTACCCTGCCGCGCGGCTGATCGAGTTCCTGGAGATCGCCCAGCCACGCGCCTGGCTCCAGCTTGAGGCGGCGGGCCCGCTGGCGGATGAGCTGGCGGCGGCGGTCGCGGCCATCGACTGGCGGTGCCAGCTGACACTGCCGGGCAAAGCGGCAGCAGCAGAGCGCGGCCTGCTCAGCGACGCGTCGGCGGCGGCGCCGGCGGTGGAAATCGGCCCCGACACCATCGCCTACATCGCCTTCACCTCCGGCTCGACCGGTGTCCCCAAAGGCGTGCGCGGCCGGCATGGCCCGCTCACCCATTTCACGCCCTGGCAGCAGGCCGCGTTCGGCCTCGGCAGCGCGGATCGGTTCAGCATGCTCTCGGGCATCGCCCACGACCCGCTCCACCGCGACATCTTCACGCCGCTTCAGCTCGGCGCCGCCATCTGCATCCCCGACCCGGAGATCATCGGCAACCCGGGGGCGCTGGCGCGCTGGATGGCCGACGCCGGGGTGACGATCGCCCACCTCACGCCGGCGCTGGGCCAGCTGATGAGCGAGATCGACCCCGCCGATCCGCCGGCGGCCTATCAAAACCAGGCGCTCCGCTACGCCTTCGTCGTGGGCGATGTGCTGACGGTGCGCGATGTCTACCGGTTGCGCCAAGTCGCGCCGGCGGTGAAGGTCGTGAATTTCTACGGCTCAACCGAAACCCAGCGCGCTGTGGGCTATTTCATCGTCCCCGAGGCGATGATCGCCGGCAACCCGGCCGAGCAACGCCACAAAGAGATCATTCCGCTCGGCCAGGGCATTGCGGATGTCCAACTCCTGGTGCTGAACGGCGCCGGCCAGCGCGCGGGCATCGGCGAAGTCGGCGAGATTTACCTGCGCAGCCCCCATCTCGCGGCGGGCTACCTGCACGATCAGCGCCTGTCAGCCGAGCGTTTCATTGCCAACCCCTGGGGCGCGGCGGCGGAAGATCGATTGTATAAGACCGGCGACCTGGGCCGATACGCTCCCGGCGGCGACGTCGAGCCGCTGGGCCGCGCCGACCAGCAGGTCAAGATCCGTGGCTTCCGCATCGAACTGGGCGAGATCGAGTCGCTGCTGGGCCGCCACCCCGCCGTGCGCGAAGTGGCGGTGATCGCGCGCGAGGACGGCGGCGACAAGCGGCTCGTCGCCTACGTGGTGCTGCATGAGGGCCAGGCTGCGGACATCCACGAGCTGCGCCATTTCGTCCAAAGCCAACTCCCGCACTACATGGTGCCGGCAGCGGTCGTCTTCCTGGCGGCGCTCCCGCTGACGCCCAACCGCAAGCTCGACCGCCGCGCGCTGCCGGCGCCCGAGGCCGGCGACACCGCCGCCGAGGC
>DASWWB010000466.1:0-7061 GCA_036406115.1 Herpetosiphonaceae bacterium | reverse complement strand
GCCAGCTCGCCGACGCCGCGCTGGGCAGCGCCCGCCAGGCCGCCGATCTCATCCTCGCCCGGCCCGGCAGCCGGTCGGGCGCCGCAGAAAGGGTGGCCCATGCCAGCGCTTGAGCTTTTCAATCAGTACCGGCCGCTGCTGTTCGCCATCGCCTACCGCATGCTCGGCAGCGTGATGGACGCCGAGGATATGGTCCAGGAGACCTTCCTGCGCTGGGAGCGCAGCGCGGCGGAGATCGAATCGCCCAAGGCCTACCTGACGACCGCCATCACCAGGCTGTGCATCGACCACCTGGGCTCGGCCCGGATGCAGCGCGAGTCCTACATCGGCCCCTGGCTGCCGGAGCCGCTGGCCACGGCAAACGACCCGGGCGAGTCGGCGGCGCTGGCCGAGTCGCTGTCAGTCGCCTTCATGGTTCTGCTGGAGCGACTGAATCCGACCGACCGGGCGATTTTCCTGCTGCGCGAGGCCTTCGGCTACGACTACGGCGAGATCGCGGCGATCGTGGGCAAGAGCGAGGCCAACTGCCGCCAGATCGCCCGCCGCGCCCGCGAGCGCGTCCACAGCGACCGGCCGCGCTTCCAGGCGCCGCCGGCCCAGGTCGCCCGGCTGACCGAGGCCTTCCTCCACACCTGCGCCGCCGGCGACCTGGACGGGCTGATCGCCATGCTGGCCGAGGATGCGACGATCTACAGCGACGGCGGCGGCAAAGTCACGGCGGCCCGCAAGCCGATCAGCGGCGCCGAGAAGGTGGCGCGCTTCATCCTGGGCGTGCTGGAGAAGGTCAAGGGCGCGGTCGAGGTCCGGGTGATGAGCGTCAACGGCGAGCCGTCGATCGTGATGTTCGCCGGCCCGGCGCCGATCAGCGTGCTGAGCATGCACGTCGCCGACGATCGGATCGAGGATCTGTACCTGGTGGTCAACCCCGACAAGCTGGCGCATCTGGCGGCGCCGCCGGCGGGCGCCTCCTAGCGGCCGGGCGCCGCCTGGCGCTCAGCCACCAGGGCGGCGAAATCGCGCAGGGCGGCGAGATAGGCCTCGCCGCCCACGTCGGGCACATCGTTGTGATGGGCGTTGTCGAGCCAGAGATTGCGCTTGGGCTCGGGAGCGGCGGCGAACAGCGCCTCGCCGTGGCTGAAGGGAATCACCTCGTCGCTCCGCCCGTGGATGACCAGCACCGGGCAGCCGACCCCGCCGATCTTGCTCCTGCTGCGGAACTTGTCGAACGGCATAATCCTGGTGACCGGCAGCACGCCGAAGGCCGAGGTGAACGAGCTTTCGACGACCAGCCCGGCCAGGGGCTGGCGGGCCGCCAGGTCGATCGTCACCGCGCCGCCCAGCGAGCGGCCGTAGCCGATGATCCGCTCCGGCGGCACGCCAAGCTCATCGACAAGATAGCGGTAGGCAGCGTCGATGTCGCGGTAGACGCCGGCCTCGGAGGGCGCGCCCTCGCTCCTGCCGTAGCCCCGGTAGTCGTAGGCGAAGACCGCGAAGCCCTGCGCGCGGTACCGCTCAAGGTAGGGCAGCAGGACGCCCAGGTCCTCGGCGTTGCCGTGGCTGTAGAGCAGCGTGTAGCGCGCCTCGGGGTTGGGCAGATGGACCGCCGCCAGCGTGACGCCGTCGCTCGCGCTGAGCCGCACCCAGCGCAAGCCGGGGGCCTCGTCCAGGTAATAGCTGGCGCGGCCGGGCTGGAAAATCGTCCGGTCGGCGAGCAGCAGGGCGCAGACGCACAGCCCGCCGTAGGTCATCAGGGTCACAAACAGCACTGATCGCAGCATGCGCTTCATCATCCCCCGTCTCCGATCCGCCATCTCAGGCGTGAACGCTGAGCGCCGCGCGCTCCGTCAGGCGCATCCGCATGCCGTACTTGGCGCCGAGCGTGAGCTGGGCGTCGAAGCCGAGCCGCTGCTCGGGGTCCAGCGCCCACTCGAAGCGCTGGGCGATCGACGCCAGGATCAGCTGGGCCTCCAGCATGGCGAAGCTGTTGCCGATGCAGATGCGCGGGCCGGCGCCGAAGGGCATGTAGCTGTGCTTGACGATCTCGCCCTCGCGCTCGGGGCTGAAGCGGCCGGGATCGAAGCGCTCGGGATCGGGCCAGTAGGCGGGATCGTGATGGAGCGCGTAGGGCGAGATCATAAACAGATGGTCCTTGGGGATCACATAGCCGCCCAGCCGCAGATCGGCGGCGACCTTGCGGGCGCTCATCATCCAGGCCGAGGGATAGAGCCGCAGCGTCTCCTTGATAATCTGGCCGCAGAGCGGGATGCGCTCCAGGTCGGCCATGGTCGGCGGGCGGCCGTCGAGCGCCGCGTCGACCTGGGCGCGCAGCTGCTCGGCGACGGCGGGGTGCTGGGAAAGCAGGTAGAGGCACCAAGTCATGGCGTTGGCGGTCGTCTCGTGGCCGGCGAGGAACAGCGTCATCACCTCGTCGCGGATCTGGCGGTCGCTCATCGCCGCGCCGTCCTCGTCCCGGGCCAGCAGCAGCATCGAGAGCACGTCGCCGGTGTCGATCGGCTGCTGGCGCCGGCGGTTGATGATCGGCACCACCACGCTGTCGAGCGCGGCGCTGGCCTCCAGGATGCGGCGGCGCGGCGGCACCGGCATCCAGCGCGGCGGATTGAAGGGCAGGATCGACAGGCGGATCGAATCGCGCTGAATCTGATCCAGCGAGGAGCCGATCACGGCCATGTCGCGCTGCGAGACCTCGGCGCTGAACAGGGTTTTGGCCACGATCCGCAGCGTCAGGCCCATCATCTCGTGGTCGAGGTCGCGGATCTCACCCGAGGCCCACTCGTCGAGCGCCTGGCCCGTCAGCTCGACCATCGTCGCGGCGTAGCCCTGGATGCGCTTGAGATGGAAGGCCGGCGCCATCAGCTTGCGTTGGCGGGCGTGGGACTCGCCCTCGTTGACCAGCAGCCCCTGGCCGAGGAACAGGGCGAGCAAGAAGCGGTCGCGCGGGTCTTTGCTCAGTAGCTGGCGGTTGGAGACCAGCGCCTCGTGGATCAGCGCCGGATCGTTGACCATATAGACCCGCTGGCCGGCGAAGGTGCAGGACGACACCGGGCCGTAGCGCGCCAGATCGACAACGAAGCGCACGGTGTCGCGGGCGGCCTCCAGGCTGCTGCCGAGCAGCCAGCGCTCGCGCGGCCCCGGCGGATGCGCATGTTTCATGCCAGACCCCTTTCCAGGTGCAATCGATAGGGAAGCTCGTCGTCCTCGGCCGGCCCGTCGGCGGCGAACCCCAGCCGCTCGTACAGCGCGCGGGCCGGCAGATTCTCGCGGTGGGCGGTCAGGGTGATCCAGCGGCAGCCGGGCGACTCGGCGGCGATCCGGCTGAGGAGCGCCTCCATGCCGGCCCGGCCGTAGCCCCGGCCCTGGAAGCGCCGATCGATGAAAAAATGGATGATCCGGCGCTCGCCCGGCCGCCCCATGTGGAAGCAGACGCAGGCGAAGCCGACCAGCCCGTCGCCGGCGCGGAGCCCCAGCGGCTCGACATGCCAGCCGCCCGGCCGAACCAGGGCCTTGGCCATGCCGATCGCCGCCAGCGGCGTGTGCCCGGCCACGAAATGCTCCTGGGCGGGATGCACCGCCAGCGCCAGCGCCTCGCGGTGGTTGGCGGCGTCGATCGGCTCCCAGGCGGTCATCGGGCGTCCCGCCGGCGGATGCGCCAGTGCCGCTCGGCCGCCCACTGCCAGTCGATCTCGGCCGGCGCGGCGGGCGGCTGGAGGAAAAAGGCGTAGGCCTGGGCCATCTGGCGCGCGGCCTCGCGGTGGAGCATGCGGCCGGTGGCGGTCGCCAGCCCGGGGCAGGCGACCGTCTCGATCTGGCTGGCGCCGGCTTGATTGTGGCGGCGCACCGCCAGCAGCATCGCCCACATCGCCAGATAGGCGTTCTCGCTCTGATCGACCGCCATCGGCACCCGCATCGTCGGCGCGTGGGCCAGGAACGGGTGGCGGGGGTGGCCGGTCTCGACGACAAAGGCCGTGCCGACCGGCTGCTCGCCCAGGTAGTCCGCGATGATCCGCCGCTGGACCCGCTCCTGCAAATCCTCGCCGAAGAAATTGAGGATCGCGGCGTCGATCCCGCCATCCATCAGGCCGAACGAGTTGGCGGGGCTGACCATGCAGTCGAAGGCCGGCAGCCGCTCGAACGAGCCGTTGACGATCTCCACCGCTGGCAAGTCGCGGAACGCCTCGGCCCACGCCTTGCAGACGCCCGCCTCCCGATCGACTAAAATCAGCTTGATCTCGGCCATGCCCGCCCTCCCGCAGCCGTCGCCAGGCCGCTACGTTATGTATTATAGTGGATATCGCCCGCCCCGGCGGCAGCCGCCGCCCCGCGCTGAGAGGATATCCGATGACCCTGAGAACGACCGCCGTCCGCATCGTGGCGGCGCTCGCCGCCGCCCTGTCGCTCGCCCCGGCCTTCGCCGCGCCCGCCGCCGCCTGCGAGCCCGTCCCGCCCGATCCCTGGTTCCTGGCCGAGCTGAGCGCCGACACCGCCGCGCTCCCGCCCGGCCTCGGGCTGGCCTTCCCCGATCCCGCCGACCCCTCGACGCTGATCATCACCAACACCACCGGCGCGCCGCTCATCGTGCTGGCGGCGCTGCCCCAGCCCGGCCTGCCCGAGCCGGCCCCCGTCGCCCGAACCAGCGGCGGCTTCTGGCAGACGTGGGACGGGACGCGCTGGACGCCCGGGCTGGACTCGCGCCAGGCGATCAGCCAGCCGCTGTACCCGGATCCCGCGGCGGTCCCCGATCCGCGAACCGCCCGCCTGGCCGGGGACCCGCTTGCGGGTGCCGTGCCGCCGCCGCCCATCCGCGCCGCCTACGCCTGGCGCCACGCCGACCAGACCGTCATCGTCCCGCTGACAGTCACCCACCGGCTCAACCCGCGCTACGACGCCGCCCGCAGCCAGGCGGCGCTCGACAACCTGGCCAGCTTCGACCCGTGCGATCGCCTCGGCGTTCTCACCCCGGCGCTGCTGTGCGTCGTCATCCCCGCGCTGCTGGCCGTCGGCGCGATCGTTTATTATCGCTGGCAGAACCGCAGCGCGCGGAGCTGAGCCGCCGCCGCCCTTCGTGGCATAGCATTTGCCCTCTGCTGAGACAGGTACGCCGCGCCTGACGCGCGGCGGGCGGCGGCAGACCGCCGATGTGATAAGATTGAGCAAGCGAGCCCGGCAGCAGAACGCCGGGAACCCGCGCGACGCTCACCAAACGCTGGAGGACAAAGCAATGCCATTCAATGATGGAGCGCAACTGGATCCGTCCCAGGTCGAAGACCGGCGTGGCAGGGGCGGCACGGGCATGGTCGTGGGTGGCGGCCTGGGCCTGGTGGTCATGTTAGTGGCGCTGTTCCTGGGTATCAACCCGTCGGATCTCGGCCCGCTCACGCAGCCGTCGTCGAACAGCGGCGCAACCGGCACCGAGGCCACCCAGCAGTGCCAGACCGGCAGCGACGCCAACACCCGCGAGGACTGCCGGATCGTCGGCTACGTCAACAGCATCCAAGAGTTCTGGAAAGATGAGTTCGCCCGCGAGGGCTCCCAGTACAGCCCCGCCAAGCTAGTCCTCTTTACCGGCTCGACCAGCGCCGCCTGCGGCTACGCCAGCTCGGCGATGGGCCCGTTCTACTGCCCGACCGACCAGCAGATTTACATGGATCTGGCCTTCTTCAAGGAGCTGGAGACGCGCTTCGGCGCCAAGGGCGGCTCGTTCGCCCAGGCCTATGTCGTGGCCCACGAGTACGGCCATCACATCCAGAACCTGACCGGCGCGCTGAACTCAAGCAGGGGCGATACCGGGCCCAACAGCGACGCGGTGATGATCGAGCTGCAAGCCGACTGCCTGGCCGGCGTGTGGGCCCACAACGCCGCCGCGACCGGCTACATCTCCGAGGTGACCGACGCTGAGATCGCCCAAAGCCTTGACGCCGCAGCCGCCGTCGGCGACGATCGCATCCAAGAGGCCTCGCAGGGCTATGTCGCGCCCGAGTCGTGGACCCACGGCTCCTCCGACCAGCGCCAGGCGGCGCTCAAGGACGGGCTGCAATCCGGCGATGTGGCCACCTGCCAGACGCCCGGCTACAACTAGCGGCGCCTGAGCCGATCCGACCAACGCAATCAGGGGCGCGACGAGCTTTCGTCGCGCCCCTTCGCTTGCCCGGTTCCTAGCGCGCCGGGGCGGCGATCTCGACCCGCTCGGGGTACAGCGCGTCGCCGGCCGGCGCGCCGTCGGGGCGTACGAACGGCCAGCGCTCGCCAGTGGCGGGATCGTAGATCACGAAGACCAGCTGATAGGCGCCGGGCGGCGTCGCCGGGTCGATCGGCACCGCAATCGCCTCCTCGTAGATCTTGGCGCCGGCGTCCCAAGCCCAGAAGGGCGCGCCCTCGGGTCCGACCGGCTTATCGACCTGGCCCCACTTGCGATTCTCGGCGTCGACAAGCTGGATGGACAGCCAGGGCGCGCGGCTTTCGGCCCGCAGCAGCTGCCAGTAGACCATCACCGGCAGCGTGGCGCCGGCCTCGGCCCGACGCGGCAGCAGCATCCCCCGGACCTGGACCGACTCGGCGGCGTAGATCCGCGGCTCGGGGATGCGTTCGTAGAGCGTGGCGCGGTCGAGCGGCCACTGATTGAACTCGCTGGCCAGCAGCAGCCGCTGGGCGAGGGCGGTCGGCGGCCGGTTGGCGTCGAACACCGCCAGCGGCGCCTGGCGCAGCATCGCCTCGATCGCGTCGGCGGGATTGGCGGGCGGCGCTTGCCCGTCGAGCAGCAGCCGTTTCGCATCGGCCCACGCGCTCGCGTCCCAGGCCGTCGCCAGCCCGCGCACATGCATGAACGGATCGACGAACAGCCGGCCGTCGGGCGCCGTGGCGAACGGGCGGTCGCTGAGCAGATTGTAGAGCGGCTCGTAGGCGAGCAGGGGCTGATCGGCGGGGGCGCGCTCCCGGAGCATCGCCGCGCTGGCGGCCAGCCTGAGCGAGGGCGTGTCGCTGACCAGCGCGCGGAGCTGGAACAGCAGCAGCGGCGCCGCCAGCGCCAGCCCGCCCAGCGCCAAGGC
>DASWWB010000465.1:0-1799 GCA_036406115.1 Herpetosiphonaceae bacterium | reverse complement strand
AGCGTCGCCATCACGACCTCCATGCTGTACTATTCTTCACAAAGGAAGCATATCGCGCCGGCGGCCCGGCGTCCAATCGCCAGTTCGCAAGACTGGCGCCACCGCCGTGGGAAAATCGGCGCGCGATTGCATCTATACAGGTGAAAGGAGGCGCGATGCGCAACATTTGGCTTTTCATCTGTCTGATCGTCCTGGCGGCGTGCGGGCGGCCCGCAGCCGACTACCCCGCCACCATCGGCGCGCTCGGGGCGGCGGCCACCGCCGAAGCCGGCCGAACCGCCGAGCTTTCGGCCACCCTGGCCCTGGCTCGGGCCGACACCCGGCGCCTGGCGGCGACCGCCACCGCGCTGGCCCTGGTGCCGACGCCAACGCCAGTCATCGTCACCATCGCCCTCAGCGCCACGCTGCCGCTCAGCGCCACGGCGGCGCCAGCGGCGGATCGCTGCGGCCAGCCGGCGCCCGGCGCGATCTCCTACCTGGATGCCAAGGCCAGCGCGGGAACCGTCGCCACGGTGCAGGGGCGGATCGTCAAGGTGGGGCAGAGCAAAAAAGCGCTGTTCCTCAATTTCCACGAGCCGTACCAGGGCTATTTCAGCGGCGTGATCTTCGCCAGCGCCTGGCGGCAGTTCGAGGTCGGCATCGCCGAGACGTACGCCGGCCGCTGCGTGCGGATCAGCGGGGCGGTCAAGCTCTACAAGGGCAGCCCCGAGATCGTCGTCAGCTCGCCGGCCCAGATCGAAATCCTGGAGGAATAAGCGGATGTGGTAGGATGCCGGCGACAAGGCTATGGGAGGATTTCATGCCAATCGCCACCTACCGGGACCGGCCCGTCGAACTGACGCCCTCGCTGCTGTCCGCCGATTTCGCCCGCCTGGGCGAGCAGATCCGCGAGGCGGAGGACGCTGGCTGCAGCTGGCTCCAGGCCGATGTCATGGACGGCCACTTCGTGCCCAACCTGACGTTCGGCCCGCCGGTGCTCAAGCTCCTGCGGCCCTACATCCGCGGCTACCTCGACGTGCATCTGATGGTCAGCAACCCCGACGATCTGCTGGCGGAGTACGCGGCGGCCGGCGCCGACGGCCTGACCGTCCACTGGGAGGCCTGCACGCATCTCCACCGAACGCTCCAGCGCATCCGCGAGCTGGGCTGCAAAGCCGGCGTGGCGCTCAATCCGGCCACGCCGGTCGCGCTGCTGGAGGATGTGATCGGCGAGGTCGACCTGGTGCTGATCATGTCGGTGAACCCGGGCTTCGGCGGCCAGTCGTTCATCGGCCGCAGCCTGGAGAAGCTGCGCCAAGCCCGGGCGCTGCTGGAGCGCCACGGCCGCGAGGCGGTGCTCCAGATCGATGGCGGCGTCAAGCCCGAGAACGCGCGGGCGATCGTCGAGGCCGGGGCGACCAACCTGGTGGCGGGCTCGGCCTTTTTCTCCGCCGATCGCAGCCCGGCGGCAGCCTGGGAGCGCTTCGAGCAAGCGCTGCGCGGGTGAGCGAAAGATCCCCCCTCGCCTGCCCCCTCGTGGGGATGCGCCGCAGCCTGGCGTGCCCTATACTAGCGACATCTCCTTCTCCTCTCTTCTCTCACTGAGGCCTCGCCACTGCGGGGCTTCGGTGTTTTAGCACCTGATAGTTTAAATAATTATTGCAATTAATGAGTAATAATTATTGTAGTAGTTTTGTATTAATTGTCGTGATGCGTTATTCTTGTCTAGAACATGACTCTGGATTTTGTGATCAGGTCTATTCCAGGTCGATAATGCGCCGAAATCCATCTTGTGAACAAATACCTCCAGAGTGTCAAAT
>DASWWB010000464.1:0-4916 GCA_036406115.1 Herpetosiphonaceae bacterium | reverse complement strand
GCCGCGGACCCAGGAGCCGGCCTCCTTGAGGCTGGAGCCGGACCACGGGCCGCCGGCCGAGCATGTGCCGGGATTGAAGGCGGCGCCGGTGCGCGGGTCGTCGGAGTAGTTCCAGCTGGTCCAGCTGATCTGCTTCTGGGCCATCAGGTCGATGTAGGCCTGGGCGCTGGCGAAGTCGTTCGGGCCGTCGCCGGTGTACTCCTGCGAGCCCCACTCGGTGACGAAGACCGGGATGCGGTCGGCGGCGCGCGCGAGGCCGTCGCGGTGGTAGGCGGTGTGCGAGGCGGCGTAGAAGTGGAACGAATACATGATGTTGCTGCTGGCGATCTGGTTGTTGATCACTTCCTCCGGCCCCGTGCTGCCCGAGAGGCCGAACGACGACCAGTCGGGCGTGCCGACAATGATGATGCCGTCGGGATCGTGCTGGCGGATCACCGGGATGATCTGCTCGGCGTAGCTCTTGATCCGCGCCCAGTTGACCGTCACGCCGGCAGGGTTGCCGTCGTTGTTGGGCTCGTTGGCGATCTCGTAGATGGTGTTGGGCTTGCTGCCGTGGCGCTGGGCCATGTAGGCGAAGTACTCCTTGGCCCGGTCAAGATTGAACATCGGGTCGCCCGGGTTGAGCATGTGCCAGTCGATCAGCGTGTACATGCCGCGCGAGGCGGTCTCGTTGACGATCGTGTCCACCTGGGTGCGGAAGCCAGCGGGATTGGTCTCGTAGCCGCCCTCCTGGACATACAGCGAGATGCGCAGGATGTCGGCTTTCCAATCATTGGCCAGCGCGGTCAGCGAGGCGCCGGTGACGCACTTGTTCCAGCCGTACCACTGGATGCCGTGCGTGCTCATGCCGCGCAGCTGGATGGGCTTGCCGTACTGGTTGCAAAGCTTGGTGCCGCAGACGCGCAGCTGGCCGTTGATGCCGACCGGCGTGTTGCCGCCCGGGTTCGGCGTGGCGGTCGGCGTCGGCGGGGCTGGGGTGCGGGTCGGCGTCGGCGGGACCGGCGTGTTGGTCGGCGTCGGCGGGACCGGCGTGCTGGTCGGACCCGTCGTCGGCGTCGGCGAGGGATCGTTATAGCCGAAGACCTCGAACTCCCACAGCGAGTAGCCCCAGGCGGTGGCGCGCTGGGTGCCGTAGACGCGGACGTAGCGCTGGCGGGTGGCGCCGAAATCGATCGTGTCGGTGCCGCCGTCGCCGGTCGTCGTGGCGTAGACCTGGGTCCAGGTCGTGCCGTTATTGGAAACCTCGATCCGGTAGGCGCGGGCGTAGGCCGCCTCCCAGAACAGGCGGACGCGGGTCAGCGTGTACTGGGTGCCGAGATCGACCGAGATCCACTGCGGGTCGCTGTAGGCGCTGGCCCAGCGCGTGCCGGTCGCGTTGCCGTCCACCGCTTTGGCGCCCTCCAGGCCGGCGGCCTCGACCGACGAGGTCGCGGTCGTCTTGCCGCGGGCCAGGTTGCCGCTCGGCGGCGCGACGATGGTCGGCGTGGGCGTGCGGGTGGCGGTGGCGGTCGGCCCGGTTGTCGGCGTCAGGGCCGGCGCGCCGTAGACCTCGAACTCGAACAGCGAGTAGCCGTAGGTCGTGCCACGCTGGGTGCCGTAGACCCGCACGTAGCGCGCGGTGCCACCCAGCGCGAGATCATCGACGCCGCCGTCGCCGGTCGTGGTGGCGTAGGACTGGGTCCACGTGCTGCCATTGACCGAGACCTCGACCCGATAGGCGCGGGCGAAGGCCGCCTCCCAAGTCAGCCGGACCCGGTTGAGCGCGTAGGGCGCGCCCAGGTCGACGGAGATCCACTGCGGATCGACGCCCTCCAGGCTCGCCCAGCGCGTGGCGGCGTTGCCGTCCACCGCCAGCCCGGCCTCGAAGCCGGCCGCTTCGACTGACGAAGCGCTGGCGGGCCTGCCGAGCGCCAGATTCGTGGTTTGGAGCGAGGGCGAGGCCTTGCTCAGCTGGGGCAGGATGAAGCTCATCACAAGCGCGGCGCCGAACATTATCCGCAACCGCCTGGACCAGAACCGCATGGTGCGTCCTCCTTGCTAGGATTGCCGTGGCCGTAGCCGTTCCGCCCAACCGCCGCCGTCCGATTCCGCCCTCATCGCCAGATCCCTCGGTGCAGCATGTTTGTAAAATAAGCGTACGAAAAAATGCCATGCAATCCGGAAGACGAAGCCTGGAACGCCGGCGCGTCGCGCGAATTGCGCTGAAGATAGCATGAAAAAACACAGAAGTCAAAGATAATTAATAAACTCATTGATCATTAAGCTTCCGGGATCACCGCGCGGCGATATGCGCATAGGGGCATCAGCGCCGGCGCTGACGCGCTGCTTCGCGGCGGCGCCGATGTGATAGCATGGCGGCGCTCGCCGTTGCTTGCGTGGGGGTGTATGGGACGTGATTATGGCTACTACAAGGCGGTGTTCGCCGACCGCCCGCCGCCGTTCGCCTTTGTCGATCTCGATCTGCTGGCCAGCAACATGCGCCAGATCCTGGCCCGGGCCGGCGGGACGCGCATCCGGCTGGCCTCGAAATCCATCCGCTGCGTCGCGGTGATGGAGCGCATCCTGCGCGCCGACCCGCTCTTTGCCGGGCTGCTCTGCTTCACCGCCGCCGAGGCCGCCTGGCTGAGCCGGCAGGGCTTCGATGATTTGGTGGTCGGCTACCCGAGCTGGCACGCGGACGGGATCGCCGCACTGTGCGATGAGGTGGCGGCCGGCAAAACCGTGGCGGCGATGGCCGACTCGCTCGATCATATCGATCAGCTGGCGGCGGTGGCGGCGCGGCGCGGCGTCGTGCTGCCGGTCTGCCTGGATATCGATCTGTCGCTCGATCTGCCTGGGCTGCGTTTCGGGGTCTGGCGCTCGCCGGTGCGCTCGGTCGCCCAGGCGCTGGCGGTGGCCGAGGCCGTCGAGCGCAGCCCGCACCTGCGGCTGGACGGCCTGATGGGCTACGAGGCCCAGGTCGCCGGGCTGGGCGACCGAATGCCGGGCCAGGCTGCCAAAAACGCCGTGATCCGCGTCCTCAAGCGCTGGTCGGTGCTGCTGGCGGCCCGCCGGCGCGGGGCGATCGTCGGCGCGCTGGCGCGGCGCGGGGCCGCCCTGCGCTTTGTCAACGGCGGCGGCACCGGCAGCATCGAGACGACCATCCGCGAGCAGGCGGTGACCGAGGTGACGGTCGGCTCGGGCTTTTTCGCGCCGACCCTCTTTGACAACTACCAGACGTTCCGCCATCTGCCGGCGGCGGGCTTCGCGATCGAGATCGTCCGCCGCCCGCGGGCCGATCTCTACACCTGCCTCGGCGGCGGCTACGTGGCCTCTGGCGCAGTCGGGCCCGAAAAGCTGCCGGCGCCCTATCTGCCGGCCGGCGCCGCGCTGCTGCCGCTGGAGGGCGCCGGCGAGGTCCAGACGCCCGTCCAGTATCGCGGGCCGGTCCGCCTGGCGCCGGGCGACCCGATCTTTATGCGCCACAGCAAGGCCGGCGAGCTGTGCGAGCGCTTCAACGAGCTGGCGTTGGTTGAGGACGGCGCGGTCGTCGGCGCGGCGCCGACCTACCGCGGCCAGGGCCAGGCTTTTTTGTGATGGAGGAGCATGCGATGGGCGACACCTGGAGCAACTGGTCGGGGTCGGTCGCGTTCCAGCCGGCGGCGGTCCGCTATCCGGCCAGCCTCGCCGAGATCGCCGTGGTGGTGCGCGAGGCCGCCGCCGGCGGGCTGGGACTGCGCGTGATCGGCGCCGGCCACTCGTTCACGCCGCTGGTCGCCACCAGCGGCCTGCTGATGAGCCTTGACCGCTTCGCCGGATTGGAGCGGATCGACCGCGAGGCCGCGACGGTGACGGTGCGCGCAGGCACCAGCATCAAGGCCTTGGGCGCGCTGCTCCACGCCGCCGGCCTGGCGCAGGAGAATCTGGGCGACATCGACTCGCAGTCGATCGCCGGCGCGATCAGCACCGGCACCCACGGCACCGGCGCCACGCTCGGCAGCATCTCGACCCAGGTCGTCGGCCTGACGCTCGTCACCGCCGACGGCTCGATCGTCGAATGCTCGGAGACCGACAAGCCCGAGCTGCTGCGGGCGGCCCAGGTCTCGCTCGGCGCGCTGGGCGTGATCGCCCTCGTCACGCTGCGGGTCGTGCCGGCCTACCGTATGGAGTATCGCTGGCAGAAAGAAACGCTTGACGCCTGCTTGTCGGGGCTCGATGAAAGCCGCGAGGCCAATCGCAACTTCGAGTTTTACTGGCAGCCCCACACCGAGATGGTCCTCACCAAGCGCATGAACCCGACCGGCGCCCCGGCCCGCTCCGCCAACCGCCATCTGCTGCGCCAGTTTCACGAGCTGGTGATCGAAAACAGCGTGCTCTGGCTGCTGAGCGAGGTGTGCAGGCGCTGGCCGGCGGCGACACCCCGGGCCAGCGCGATCATGGCGGCGGCGGTGTCGGGCGGGATGGATGTCAGCTACAGCCACCAATTGTTCGCCACCACGCGGCTGGTCCGCTTCCAGGAGATGGAGTATAGCTTGCCGGCGGCCAACATGGCGGCGGCCCTGCGCTCGATCGACCAGTGCATCCAGCGCCGGCGCTTCGCGGTTCACTTCCCGCTGGAGTGCCGCTTCGTGCGCGGCGATGACATCGATCTGAGCCCGGCCCACGGCCGCGACTCGGCCTACATTGCGGTCCATATGTACAAAGGCATGGCCTACCGCGAGTATTTCGCGGCGCTGGAGGAGATTCTGCGGGCCTACGGCGGGCGGCCGCACTGGGGCAAGCTGCACACGCTGGCGGCCGCCGAGCTGGCGCGCCTGTACCCGCGCTGGGAGCATTTCCAGCGCGTCCGCGCCGAGCTAGATCCCGCCGGCCTGTTCCTCAATCCCTACCTGCGCCGCCTGTTCGGCGTTGGCGACGACGCACCCGCCGGCGCTGAG